>NZ_JBFBGW010000005.1:0-227091 GCF_040684895.1 Paenarthrobacter sp. NPDC089322 | reverse complement strand
GTGCGTCAAACGCTACCTCGCCCGACGGATCTACCGCACACTCAACGCCAACAGCCTCGAACCGTCGCTACGTTGACAACCATAGAAGAGTCGCTTAACTGCGACTCAGTTGGGTTAAAACAGCAACACATACGTTCCCCTAGGACAGTTCAGCCACCACCGAGTAGGTGCTTGAGTCACCTTGGATGGCCTGGCTCGGCTTGCCCTCCACGCCCACGGGAATGTCGCCCGCAATTGTCACACGGTTGAGCTTGCGCGGCTGGCCGTCGTAGTTGTCAGGTGCGTAGTGCTGCGTGATGCGGTTGTCGAAAAGGACCACCTGGTTCGGCTCCCAGTTCACCCGCACCACGTTCTCCGGACGCGTCACGTAAGCCTGCAGCAGGCGGATGATGTCCTTGGATTCCGTGTTGGACAAGCCCACAATCCGAAGCCGCTGCGCGAAGCCCCCAATGAACAATCCGCGCTCGCCGGTCAACGGGTGGACCCGCACCACGGGGTGGGCGGTTTCGAACTTCAGCCGGGTGAACTCCTTGCGGCGTTCCTCGGCATTGGCGTGCTCCAGGTTTTTGGGCACCGAGTAGTCATAATCGTTGGTGTGGATGGCCCACAACGTGTCCGCGAAGGTCCGGAGTTCGTCCGGCAAGTCCTGGTAGGCGCCCGCAGACGACGCGATGAGCGTTTCGCCCCCGTAGGCAGGAAGATCGATGCTCCGCAGCGTTGAAGCCTGCGGCGGGTTGACCACGAACGTGACATCGGTGTGCCAGTTGTTGGCCGAACCGTTCTCGCTGTCCACGGGAAGGACGTTCTCCTCACCCTCGACCGAGGCAACCGTGGGGTGCGCCTTGGTCAGCGGTCCGAAACGCGAAGCGAACTTCACCTGGGCTTCGTCGGTGAGGATGTTGGCCTCCCTGAACACCAAGGCCTTGTGTTCGTTCAGTGCCGCACGGATTTGGGCCACGGTGTCCTCGCTGAGGTGTCCGCTGATGTCCAGGCCGCGTATTTCGGCGCCGATGCGGGAGCCCAGCTTCTTGAACTCGAGCTTGGTTTCGGTGATGACGGTCATGCTTGTTCCTTACTGTTGGTTGATTTATCAGGGTGGTTTAGGAAGCGTCCGCGCCCACTGCGGTCCGCCAGCGGGAGAAGTGCCGCTCCAGGGCGACGAGGAGGAAGTTCACTCCCAGGCCCAGCAATGAGACGGTGAGGATGCCCGCGTACATGTCCGGGATCAGGAAGCTGCTTTGGGCGTTCACGATCAGGTAGCCGAGCCCTGCCTTTGCGCCTACCATCTCCGCGGCGATCAGCACCAGGATGGACGCTGTGCCCGCCATGCGGATACCGGTGAAGATGGTGGGAACCGCCGAGGGCAGGATGACCTTCTGGAAAAGCCGGAAGCTGTTCAGCCCCAGCGACCTCGCCGCCCGGATCAGCAACGGATCCACGGTTTTTACGCCCGCGATCGTATTGAGCAGCACCGGGAAAAACGCGGCATAGGCAACGATGCTGATCTTCGATTCCTCGCCGATCCCCAGCAGCAACGTGAAAACGGGGAGCAGGGCCAGCGCCGCAGTGTTGCGGAACAGCTCCAGCAGCGGATTCAGGACGGAGTTCAACTTTCCGTACCAGGCGATTAACAGCCCCAGCGCAACACCCGCCACCAGCGCCGCACCGAAACCGGCCACGGACCTGGTGAGGCTCGCTGCGATGTGGCCCTGAATCGTGCCCGCTTCGAAGAGCTTGCCCCACGCCAGGAGCACTTCATGGAGCGGCGGCAGGAAGACACGGGTGGACGGGCTGGCAAGGTACGTCGGGCCAAGCTCCCACAGGGCCAGGAAGGCCAGGATCGCCGCTGCTTTCCACACGGCGGAACCCGCCACGGAGGCGACCCGACGCACTGTGGCGCGGACCGGCGTCGTACGCTGTTCCTCCTGGGGGAGGGAACGTTCGACGGCGGCTGTTCTGTCAGGCGCGGAGGCTGCAGTTTCAGCCCGGGCCAAGGTGGTGGTCATCAGGCGGCGCTCCTTTCGGGAGTGGCGTTGGCAGGTTCGTCAGGTGCGCTGCCGTCGGGCAGGATCTTGCGGTGCCCGGCGTCCTGGGCGCGGCGGACTTCATCGTGCAGGAGGGTCCACACTTCGTGGCGATGCTCCACGAAGGCGGGGTTGGAGCGGATGTCGTCGTCGCCGTCGCGGTCCGGAATGTTGATGTCGACGATTTCCTTGAGCCGGCCGGGACGTGCGCTCAGGACGGCCACGCGCTGGCCGAGGTAGACGGCCTCGTCGATGCCGTGGGTGATGAACACGATCGTCTTGCCGGTCGCCTTCCAGATCCTGAGCAACTCGTCCTGCAACTGCTCGCGGGTCTGGGCGTCCAAAGCGGCGAAGGGTTCGTCCATGAGCAGGACGTCGGGCTCGTAGGCGAGGCTCCGGGCAATGGCCACACGCTGCTTCATGCCGCCGGACAGCTCATGAGGGTAACGGTCCTCGAACCCGGCCAGGCCAACAAGTGCCAGGTACTCCTTGGCTTTGGCGGCCCGTTCGCGGCGGTTCAGCTTTTTGCCGTCCGGCCCGGTGCCCTCAAGCCCGATCGACACATTGGCCGAAGCCGTCCGCCAAGGGAAGAGCGCGTATTGCTGGAATACCACTGCACGGTCCTTGCCCGGGCCCGTGACGGGTTTGCCGTCCACCAGGACCTCCCCGGAGGTCGGCGTGGACAGTCCGGCCAGCAGGTCCAGCAGAGTGGTCTTCCCGGAGCCGCTGGGGCCGACCAAGGTGAGGAATTCGCCGTCGCGAACGTCCAGGCTGAGCCCGTCGATGGCGGTGAGCCGGGTTGCCGCGGCACCCTTGGTTGCGCGGACAGTGAATTCCTTGGTGACGTTCTTGAGGCTGATTTTCGCTGTCATGACTATCCCTTCGTCGCGGGTTGGGCGGCGAACTCGTTGAACTGGTTCGTGTAGTACTTGGACGGCGTGAGCTGGCCCTTCACGATCCCCGAGGAGTTCAGCCAGCTTTCCCAGCGGGTGAAGTCCTCGTCCTTGATCACGCCGTTGTCCGGTACGCCCGGGCTCTTCCAGTACTTGAGGTTGGCTGTGCTTTCGTTGCGTCCGCGGCTCTCGATGATCTTGGTGAAGCGCGCGATGACTTCCTCACGCGGAGTTTCCGTAGCCCACTTGATGGCTTTGGCGATCGCCGTGGTGAATTCGCGTGTGGTGTTGGGGTTCTTCTCGATGAAGTCGTTGCGAAGCACGATCTGGCCCCCGGCGAACGTTCCGAACAGCTCGTAGTCGTTGAACAGGGAGCGCAGTCCGCCGGCTTCGATCGCGCGGTCCTGGAGGACCCCGCCGAGCGTCCCGGCATCCACCTGTCCCCGACGGATGGCTTCCTCGGTGTCATTTGGCGGCAACGGAACCAGTTGGACCTGCTTGATTTCGTCCGGGCTGAGGCCGTTCTTGGTCAAGTAGGTGTTGATGACCGCTTCGTGGTGGGCGCCCAAGGTGTTGACGGCGATCTTCTTGCCGATCAGGTCCCGCGGTTCCTTGATGTCGCTGTCAGCTTTCACGTAGTAGCCGCTGAAGTTCTTCTCGTCGGCGCCGTAGTAGTTCACGACGCCCTTGACGGGTGCCCCGGCTTCGATGAGTTTGGTGACGGCACCAGTGAAAGCACCCCCGAAGTCGGTCTGGTTGGTTGCTGCGGACTGGATATCCTGGGGCCCGCTGGTGGTGTTGCCCACCCACTTCAGCTTGACGTCGCCCAGGTAGCCCAAGTCCTCGGCGAGTTCGGGGAACGTGACTGTATTGGCCCAGCCCTGGTAGCGCAGTTCCTTGACCTCAGTGCCGCTTTGGTTCTCTTGGCCGGCTGTGGCTGCACCGCCGCAGCCGGTCACCGTCAGCGCTAGTACGACGGCGGCCGCGACGCTCAGCAGGGGCAGTTGCAGTTTCATGGGAGCTACTTTCGAGTGGTTGTGATGTGTTGGGGGGAGCCGGCTGCTTCAGCGGCTTGGGAATGATGTAAGCCCATCCCGACGGCGGGTGGAAAGTGCGGCGGTAACGCCCGGAAACGGTGCGAAACAGCGGGAAACGGGACGAAATCCGGGGTTACCGGGGGAAACAATGTCCCTGTGTTGAGCCCAGTGAAGAAGTGCGGCAGGTTCGTTGCCAATGACTGGCGCGTTCGGTCGTCGGCCAGTCATACTCCGCCCAGGGGAAAGTCATACGGCGTTTAGTTCGTATTGATCCTCACAACCGGGCGCAATTCTTGGCCTTGCGGGGCGCCGGGCGGATACGGTAGATACATGACGTCTAGCATCGCCGCCGAGTCCGTTCGGCCTACCCGCAATATTCCCGCCGATATCGCCCGTTCCTGGCTTCTTGTGAATGCCATGAAGACGGAACTTTTTGACGAATCAGCTGGATCACGGGCAGACGCGATCATCCTGGACATCGAAGACGCCGTAGACCCGTCCCAAAAGGACGCCGCACGCGAGAACGTCGTGAACTGGCTCGCCGGTGGCGGCCAGGCCTGGGTCCGCATCAACGATGCCACCAGCAAGTTCTGGGCCGATGACCTGGCGGGCCTGCGCGGCACTCCGGGCCTGCTCGGCGTCATGCTGGCCAAGACCGAATCCGCGGACCAGGTCACGGAGTCTTTCCACCGCATGGACGGCAAGACCCCCGTGATTCCGCTCGTGGAGTCGGCTCTCGGCATCGAGGAAGCCAACCACATCGCGCGTGCCCAGGGTGCTTTCCGTCTTGCCTTCGGTTCGGGTGACTTCCGCCGCGACACCGGTATGGCAGCCACCCCGGAAGCCATGGCCTACCCGCGTGCCAAGCTCGTCGTCGCGAGCCGCGTGGGTAACCTCCCGGGGCCCATCGACGGCCCCACCGTGGGTACCAACCACCCCATCCTGCGCGAGCAGACCGGCATCACGGTGACCATGGGCATGACCGGCAAGCTCTGCCTCGCCATCGATCAAACCACCGTCATCAACGAGGTCATCAGCCCCACGCCGTCTGACGTCGCATGGGCCACTGACTTCATGAACGACTTCGAAGCCAACGGCCGAGTCATCCGCGACGGCTCCGACCTCCCGCGCCTTGGCCGTGCGGAGAAGATCATGAAGCTCGCAGTGGCTTTCGGGGTGCAGCCCTCCCTGTAACCATGCTGGTTCATGGTGTGGCTTGGGACTCCCTGTCCCCGGCGTTGCGGCTTCATTCGGTCGACGGGGAATTCACGAATGTTGCGTTGGCCCAGGGTTCAGCCCTGGGCCTGCGCGTCATGCCCGGCCTCTGGTGTCTTGGCCATACCAAGGTCCACGGTCCTGGAGATCGCACCCATGTTCCGTGCAGGAGCGGTTTACCTGCGGAACGCGGGAAACAATGCGGGGCATGTTTCGCCAAGGACGATTCCCGGCTCATGCATGACTTCCACCGTGGAGGTTCCGTCCCTTCGGGGATGCGGGCGTACCTGATGCAGCCCCATTGGCTCTACGTCGCCACGTTCGCCAAGGGTGCCACCAAGGTTGGAACCGCCTCGTCCCAGCGCAAATGGAACCGCCTGGCCGAACAAGGTGCCGTCCACGCCTCCTATGTCGCCCATGCGGAGGATGGGAAAGTCGTGCGGATACTTGAGGATCTTGTGACGCGCGAGCTTGGGCTCGTGCAGCAAGTCCGTTCCGCCGCCAAGGCGGCGGCGCTCGTGGAGCCGCGACCCGCCGTCGAGCTTGTGTCCATCAACCGAGGTCACGCAGACCGGGTGCGTCGGCTACTGGATGGGCTCGCCATGACTGGATTTTCACTCGTGGAGGAGGAATGGGACCGGCCGGCTTTGGCTGATCCGCTCTGTTCCGTCCGCCCTGCCGGCGCGGTGCGACACCTGTATCCTGCAGCGTTCGACGGCGGCGGGCACGGCCTGCGGGTCCGGTCGCTGTCCGGGGCCATCGCCTTGGCCGGCCTTCCCGACGCTTCCGGCAACGACGTCGAGGGCAGCTTCGTTGCCGACCTGGGCTCGTTGAAGGGGCGAAGGATTGAGTTCGGCGAGCACGTCACAGAGATTCCTGCCCTTCAGGATTCCCTGTTCTAAGTTGTGGGGCCTGCTCCGGGATAGGGCCCACGCCGCCCGGGTTCCCTGCCCGGGCTTGTGAGGTTAGGGCGGCGGTAGGGGGCAAAGCGGGCCTCGCAATTCGGCCCCGGTAGACTTGAACGGTGCTGAACGAATTCTGGGCCACCGCTTCCACCGCCTACAAAGTGCTGGTCTTCAGCGCCATGGGGCTCATTGCCGTCGGGCTTATCCTCTCCATTGCCGGGAACACTTCCGGAAACCAAGGCTTGGCCATGGCATCGCTGCCCGTGATCGGCGTAGGGCTTCTGCTCCATGTGGGCGGGATAGTGGTTCGCGGCCAGCAAATCCGCAAGGGATACAAAAAGTAGCAGCATCCGCGGCACATCGCCCGCGGCGCCGATAGGGTTGAACCAGCCGATAGGGTTGGACCATGAGTATCAATCCGGACCTGCAGGGCCGAAGCTACCCTGCCGCAGAGGTATATGACGTCGGCCGTGAGAAAATCCGCGAGTTCGCGAAGGCCGTAAAGGCGGACAATCCAGCGCACTTCGACGTTGAAACGGCGCGCGCCCTTGGCCATAGCGACCTCGTTGCCCCACCGACGTTTGCGATCATCGTCGCCCAGCGTGCCGACGCGCAGCTCGTCGAGGATCCGGAGTCCGGCATCGACTTCTCCCGGGTCGTCCATGCCGACCAGCGCTTCACACACCACCGCGCGATCGTTGCCGGTGACAGGCTGGTTGCTGAGCTGCATGTGGACGGTGTCCGTGCCATGGGCGGTGGCGCAATGATCACGACCCGCTCCGAAATCTTCGCGCTCACTGGCACCGATGACCGCGAAAAAGTCGCCACCACCACCTCATCCATCCTGGTCCGCGGGGAGGGACAGTAGCCATGAGCCCGAAGTTCGAAGAACTGACCGTCGGCCAGGAAATTGGCTCCCGCAGCATTGAGGTCACCCGCCAGGACCTCGTGAAGTACGCCGGCGCGTCCGGCGACTTCAACCCGATCCACTGGAACGAGGCCTTTGCAACGTCCGTCGAGTTGCCCGGCGTCATCGCCCATGGGATGTTCACCATGGGTTCGGCAGTGCAGTTGGTGAGCGACTGGGCAGGCGACCCGGCCGCCGTCGTCGACTACCAGACGCGCTTCACCAAACCTGTCCTCGTTACTGACACCACCGGGACCGAAGAGCCGGGTGCCGTGATTGACGTTACCGGTGTTGTGGGAGCGCTCGACGCCGAAGCCGGCACCGCGCGCATCGACCTCACTGTCGTGGCCGCCGGACAGAAGGTCCTCATGAAATCCCAGGTGGTCGTGAAGGTCTCAGGAGCCAACTGAACACCTCCCAGCGGCGTGCCACTGCGTCTGAATTGTCGCGGTGGCGCGCCGCTGTTCTTGCTTCCCACGCCGCCAGCGGCATCGCATTTGCTACCGGGGCTGCTTGCTGAACACTTCGGCACCCTGCATTCCCAGCTGGCGCCGTTGGCGCTGCTGGTGATCAGCTTCTTCCTGGCCCCTGTGTCCGGGAAAGGGTCCTCGTCTCTGCACGCGGTCAAAGCCCGTTAGGCTTGATTGGTGACCCAGACGCTGCTTTCCGACCTGACCACAGCTGCCGTCGGCGGCCCCGCCGGCAACTATGTTGAGGCCCGCACCGAGGCTGAAATCATCGACGCCGTTCGCAAGGCTGATGCTGCAGGGGAAAAACTCCTGATTATTGGTGGCGGTTCCAACTTGTTGATTTCGGACGAAGGCTATTCCGGAACTGTCCTCAAGATCGCCTCCGAGGGCTTCACCGTCAACTCGGAGGACAGCTGCGGAGGCGTCTCCTTGGTAGTCCAGGCGGGCCATAATTGGGATGCCCTGGTGGAATACACCGTTCTGCACGCATGGTCCGGCCTGGAAGCGTTGTCCGGCATTCCCGGGGCAACCGGAGCCACGCCGGTACAAAACGTGGGCGCATACGGCGCCGAGGTAGCGCAAACCATTGCCGCCGTCCGAACATGGGACCGCCAACGCAACGCTGTGCAGACCTTCACGAATTCGGAACTGAAGTTCGGCTACCGTGATTCGATCCTCAAACAGACCACTGTTGAGGGCTCCCCTCGCTACGTTGTGCTGACTGTCGAATTCCAGTTGCCCCTTGGACGCATGAGTGCACCCATCCGCTACGCCGAGCTGGCCCGTGTGCTGGGCGTGGAGGTCGGAAGGCGTGCCTACTCCAACGATGTCCGACGCGAAGTACTCAGGCTCCGTGCATCCAAGGGCATGGTCCTGGATGCCTCGGACCGGGACACCTACTCCACGGGTTCGTTCTTTACCAACCCCATTGTCCCCACCGAGCGTGCGGACAAATTGCCGGACAATGCGCCGAGGTATCCGGCTGGAACGGACGGACTGGTGAAGCTCTCCGCGGCATGGTTGATCGACCAGGCAGGCTTCGGCAAGGGGTTCGGGCTCGAAGAATCGAGTGTTTCCGGTGGCAGGGCCTCATTGTCCACGAAACATACCCTCGCCATCACTAACCGTGGTTCTGCCTCGGCGGCAGATATAGTGGCTATCGCGCGCGAGGTACGCTCCGGCGTCGTGGATCGCTTTGGTATCGAACTGCATCCGGAACCGCTGCTCATCGGCGTGGCCCTCTAGGGTACCTACCGGGTCCGTCGCTCCGCGATCGGCAGCACCTTGTTCAGCAGCAGGAACGTCAGGCCGCAACTGACCGATCCCAACAGGAAGATCTGGCTAAAAGCGATGCTCTGAGGGGAAGGGCCACTGGGCATGAAGAGTCCCGCCGTGGCGAAGCCCACCAGGCCCAGCATCATCACGATGGAGCCCAGCAGGAAACTGCGTACCTGCGCTGCAGCTGCCGGATAGAACCACGGCTCGGGGGCGTCGTCGTCGCGATCCGCAACGGGCTGGCTGGCCGCAGCTGTCCCGATCAGCAGTGCGGCGGCGGCTGTCGCCACAAGGCCCACGGTTTGAATGCCTTGCATTGAGGGGGAGAGGCTTACGCCCGTGCCGACAGCGACGATCAGCCCGGATCCTAGCCCGACGGCGGTACACCACCAACCGGCGGCAGCCAACCACCGGCTGAGCGGCCGCACCAGCGGAGCAAGATCACCAAAAAGCATGTAGCTATCTTAGGAAAGGCTGCTGGAAAGCCGCTGGGAGGCGTTGCAACGTTCCCTGTGGCGGTAGTCGCTTCTAGGATGAAGCATGCCCACAGCTATTTCACCGAGGGTCATGGGACGCCTCCGACTTGCCAGCCAAGGCCTGCTCGGCGATGGCTTCGCCTCGATACCTGACGCCGTCCGCTGGATGACCGCAATGCAAGCGCAGGACCTTGGAATGGCTTTGTGGGCAGTAGGGCAGCGGGTGCGGGGAATAGCGGCCTCGGACGTACGCGCCGCAGTGAGTGCCGGCACGGTGGTTCGCTCATGGCCAATGCGTGGCACCCTGCACCTGGTGGCCCCCGAAGATCTCCGGTGGATTTTGGGCATTACCAGTGGGCGGCTCATGACGATGGTGGCGGGCCGCCACCGCGAACTTGGCATCACACCGGACGACATCAGCCACTGTCGTGACATTGCCCTCAAAGCCATGGAGTCCCTCGCAGCAGCCGGAAGCGGACCCGGCGCCACGCGCGAGCAGCTCTTCGCGGCCTTCGAAGAGGCCGGCCAGGCTACCAAGGCCCAACGCGGCATCCACATCCTCGGCAGCCTCTGCCAACGCGCGTGGTTCGTCCAGGGACCCATGGCCGGGAGCGGTGGAAAAGCAGGCGTACAGCAGCTGTTTGTTCCCTATGACGACTGGATCAAGGATTCCCGTGACCTGGACCGCGAGGAAGGCATCGCGGAGCTCCTGCTCCGGTACTTCCGCGGCCATGGGCCTGCCACCGTGAAGGACTTCGCGTGGTGGAGCCAAGTGCCCGTCACAGAAGTGCGCAAAGCGCTGGCATCCATCCGTGACCGCTTGGTGGAGCTGGAATACCGCGGCACCACTTATTGGCTCTCGCCGGAAACGGCTGCGATGCTCGACGACGGTGTTCCCGGCTCCCGCTCGCTGCTTGCACTTCCCGGGTTCGATGAGTTCCTGCTCGGGTACCAGGACAGGAGCCTCGTCCTCGCTCCCGAGCACGCGGAACGT
This sequence comes from Paenarthrobacter sp. NPDC089322, assembly GCF_040684895.1. NCBI lineage: Bacteria > Bacillati > Actinomycetota > Actinomycetes > Micrococcales > Micrococcaceae > Paenarthrobacter > Paenarthrobacter sp. NPDC089322. The sequence continues at coordinate 216,895 of NZ_JBFBGW010000005.1, read as the reverse complement.
GTGGTTCCGGGCAGGAACGGGGTGTTCAAGCGCATCATCGTGTCCGGGGGAGAAGTGGTAGGCACGTGGGCGAAGGCAGGAAACGGGAAGGGCCCGGGCGTTGTCCCGGAGCCGTTTGTTGGATCGCTCGGTCCTGCCGCGGAGCGTTCGTTCCAGGCACAGGGGCGCGCCTACGCGAAGTTCATGGCGGGCTGAGCGCCCGGTGAGTGCAGCTCAGAACATGGAAAACCCGCTGTTCCAGTGCCGGGCGGCAACGGAACAGCGGGTTAGCGACGGGCTTGGCGGAGGACGGGCTTAGAGTTTGCCCGTCACGATGTTCAGCATGCGGCGCAGCGGCTCGGCTGCACCCCACAGGAGCTGGTCGCCCACGGTGAAGGCGCTGATGTACTCCGGGCCCATCTCAAGCTTGCGGATACGGCCAACGGGGATGTCCAGCGTGCCGGATGCTGCCACGGGGGTGAGGTCGGCCATGGAGGCTTCCTTGGTGTTCGGAACCACCTTGGCCCACTCGTTGTCCTTGGCCAGGAGGTTCTCGATCTCCGTGACGGAAAGGTCTTCGCGGAGCTTGAGGGTCAGGGCCTGGGAGTGGGAGCGCATGGCGCCGATGCGGACGCAGAGCCCGTCCATGGCGATGTGGTCCTTGCCCGCGGTGCCCTTGCCGGTGCCGAGGATCTTGTTGGTTTCCACACCTGCCTTCCACTCTTCCTTGGACTGGCCGTTGCCGAGGTCGGCATCGATCCAAGGAATCAGTGAACCGGCCAGCGGCACGCCGAACTGGGTGGCGTCAACGCCGTTGCGCTGGGCAGCGAGCACCTTGTGGTCGATTTCAAGGATGGCTGACGCAGGATCGTCGAGTTCGCTGCTGACCTCGTTGTTGAGCGTGCCGAACTGGTTCAGGAGCTCGCGCATGTGGCGGGCGCCGCCGCCGGAAGCAGCCTGGTAGGTCATGGATGTGCCCCACTCCACCAGGTTGTTCTTGAAAAGGCCGCCGAGGCCCATGAGCATGCAGGAGACCGTACAGTTGCCGCCGATGAAGTCCTTGACTCCACCGGAGAGGCCGGCGTCGATGACGTCGCGGTTGATGGGGTCCAGCACGATGATTGAATCGTCATTCATGCGAAGGGTGGAGGCGGCATCGATCCACAGGCCGTCCCAGCCGCGGCTGCGGAGTTCGCCGTGGACCTGCTTGGTGTAGTCGCCGCCCTGGGCGGTGACAATAATCGGCAGCTTGGCAAGCGTCTCAATATCGAACGCGTCCTCGAGCTTGCCGGCCCCATCAGCAAAGGACGGGGCGGCACCTCCTGCGTTCGAGGTGGAGAAAAATACCGGGTTGATGGTGGCGAAGTCATTCTCTTCCTGCATGCGCTGCATCAGGACGGAGCCGACCATGCCACGCCAACCGACCAGTCCAACGGACGGATTAGCTGCTGTAGTCATTCATCCAGTCTAAACTTTGGACGCCAAACACCGCTGTCGGTTACGTCACGCACGCAAAGTACGACGCCGGCACTTGGCACCGGCGGCAGGCTCGCCGGACGCGGGACTACAGTCCGGCGTCGTGCTCCTGCAGCAAAGCAGCCTTGCGCTTGCGCAAGGCGAAGAACGCACCGAACGTGAACACCTGGGTCACGACCACCAGGACAATGATGCCCACGATCTTGTTCCCGCCCAGGATCATCGTGAGGCCCACGATTGCCGAGATCAGGGCGAAGAGCGGCAGCAACATGTAGCCCAGCACAAACAGGGTTTCGGGTTTCTTGAGCATTTCCAGCATGTCCTAGTTTTCTAGCTTTCGGTCCGGCGCCACGTAGTGAACCGGTAGTTTGTGCCGTTGTCGGCGGTGAGCCATCCGTCCGCGGGGGCCATGGTGTCGAAGGCCCAATCGTCGCCGAGTTCGGGGGCGAAGGTGTCGCCGTCCAGGTCGGCGTCAATGATGGTGATGACGGCGATGTTGGCGATGCCCATGGATTGTTCGAAGATCTCGCCGCCGCCGATGATCCACACCTTTTGGCCGCCGGGTGCGAACTGCGATTCCAGCAAGGCGGCGTCCAACGAGGACACCACGACGGCGCCCTCGGCCTCGGGGGTGGACGCCCAATCCTGGTTCCGCGTGACCACGATGTTGGTGCGCCCCGGCAGCGGCCGGTACTTGTCCGGGAACGATTCCCAGGTCTTACGGCCCATGATGACGGGGTGGCCGGTGGTGAGTTTGCTGAAGTGCTTCAAATCCTCGGGAAGGTGCCACGGCATGCTGCCGTCCTTGCCGATGACTCCGGCTTTCGTCTGGGCCCAGATCAGGCCGATGCCGGTCATGGCCGCGGCGGTCTCCTGCGTGAAGATCAGGCCGGGAAGCTGGACGTTTGCCTCATCGGATGAAGTGTTCATACGGCGATCGGCGCCTTGATGGTGGCGTGGTGGCGATAGTCCACAACCTCGAAGTCTTCCACGGTGTAATCGAAGATCGAGTCCGGCTTGCGGAGGATCTTGAGCTGCGGGTAGTCATACGGCTCGCGGCTGAGCTGTTCGGTCACCTGTTCCACGTGGTTGTCGTAGATGTGGACGTCGCCGCCGGTCCACACAAATTCGCCCGGTTCCAGCCCCAGCTGCTGCGCCACCATGCACGTGAGCAGCGCGTAGGAGGCGATGTTGAAGGGCACGCCCAGGAAGGTATCGGCCGAACGCTGGTACAGCTGGCAGGACAGTTTGCCGTCCGCAACGTAGAACTGGAAGAACGCGTGGCACGGTGGCAGCGCCATGTCCTTGAGCTCGGAGACGTTCCACGCGGACACGATGTGCCGGCGGGAGTCGGGATTGGCTGCGAGGCTCTTCATGACCTCGGCGATCTGGTCGATGTGTCCGCCGTCGGGCGTGGGCCAGGTGCGCCACTGGACCCCGTACACGGGGCCGAGTTCGCCATCGGCGTCCGCCCATTCATCCCAGATGGTGACGCCTTGGTCCTGCATCCACTTCACGTTCGAGTCGCCGCGCAGGAACCACAGCAGTTCCACCGCCACGGACTTGAAATGGACACGCTTGGTGGTGATGAGCGGGAAGCTTTTGCCCAGGTCGAAGCGCAGTTGTCGCCCGAAGACGCTCCGCGTTCCCGTCCCGGTGCGGTCCGATTTGTGCGTGCCATTCGCCATGACGTCACGCAGAAGGTCTTCATAGGGGGTGGGAATGCTCACGGGTCAAGCTTACTTGCCAGCCGGCCACGAAGCAGGTCAAGCAGGGTTCCATCGCTCACACCCGCGTCGCGGGCGGTCTGTATCAAGCCGTCGACGGCGGCCATCACCGCAGCGTCCGCCCAAACCGTGCCGTGCGGCACGGCAGGCGGCCCGACGACGAGAGTCCCGTTCCGGCGTCGTGTTTCAATCAGCCCGGACTGCTCGAGTTCCTTGTATGCGCGCGCTACTGTCCCCGCAGCGATGCCAAGATCAGCCGCAAGGCTGCGGACCGTGGGCAGGCGGCTGCCGGGTTGGAGGGTTCCTACAAGGATCAGGGAGCTGAGCTGCTGCCTGATCTGCTCATAGGGCGGAACCGGATCCGCGAGGTTGACGGAGATTCCGGCACTCATGGCGACGGTTCGGCCTGCGTCAGCGAACTGTCCCGGGGGATAGCGCTGAAAAGGCTGCGGACAGGTGTGACAGCCGTGATGACGGCAGCGACGGCAAGGATGATCCCTGCGATGAAGGCGGGACTTGGTCCCAGAGGGGACGCTCCCGGGGTGGTCGGGAAGATCCGGTACCAGGCATCCGAGGAGGTGATCAGGAGGACGGCTGCCTGGCCGAGGCAGTATGCCGACAAGATCCGGACGATCCGGTACAGGGCAATGGAACGGAGGGCGGCATCAAGACCCGCTTCATGCTCCCGTTCGGGAATGCCGGGCCGCAATCGCGTGGCAAGTATCGCCACCGCCGCCGCCAAAGCCGTGGAGGCAGCTGCGGCGAGGGAAACCAACCAGAGCCGGGGTCCGAATTGTGCATGTGGTCCGGATTGTCCTGCTGCCGAAAAACTGATTGCCAAGGCCAAGAACAAAACGCTGACGATGCCGAAGGACAGCAGACCATTGGATACGGGCTGCACGGGCCAATGCACCGGCGCCTCCGGATCTCCGTAGTTGCGGCCCACAAGGACCTCCCCGCCGGCGACCGCCAAAAGGAGCACCCCTGCCGTTGCAGCGAACAATCCGGCAAGGCTGGAAGGTGACCGGGTGAAGTCCAGTAACGGCGCAAGAAAGAATCCCGCCGCCAATGCGATGCCGCCAATCAACCCCAGAACCGCGCCCAAGGAAACCGTGAGCCTGGCTGCCCCGTGGGTGCGGGGATCAGCACGGAGGGTACTGCCACTGATAGTCCGCCGGGCTTTTTCCAGGGATGGTAGCGATGGTACTTTCCACCACCACATGACCAGCAGGACTGCCATATTGACGAAACCGAGGTAGCTGACCCAACCGGGTTGCCACAGGGCGCCGGGTGCAGGCAGCGCCGCGAAGTTGCCGGCGATTGTTGCGAGTCCTGCCGCCATGGTGGCGACGGTTCGCAGCAGACGGTTGGCGGCGATGGTGCGAAGCATACGGTTGTCGTCGCCGTCCAGTGTTTCCAATTGGCGTCGCCGGGAAATGAAGATCAGTACCAGCCACGTTCCGAGAACCAGGACTAACAAGGAGGCGCCGAGCCATGCAGCAAGCTCGGAACCGGCAATCCTGCCGTCCTGTCCGTAGCCCGCGTTGTTGCCGGGGCCGACCGCCGATGGGGGAGTCGAGGGCAAGACAGGTGCGTAGGCGGGCAAGGCAGCGATCCATGCGATGGCCACAGCCGCGTAGGCAGCGATACCCGCGGTGGTCCAGGCAAGTCTGCGCGGAAGGACATCAAGGACGCGGCGCACGGTGAGTTCGGCGTACCTGCGCTGCGCCTTGGGCGCAGGGTAGCTCGATTGGCCCAACGCATGAATGGTCAGGGTTGCCAGGACGGGCCAGGCGAAGGCGATGAACAGCTGGTCAGGCGTGCTTGGCGAGTTGTTTACCGCGGGGTTTGCCCGGATGATCCCCGCACTCATCGCACCTTGCAGGGAACTGGCCATCCACCCGATGATTCCCACCCACAGGCCGTGTGACTCCACAGACGTGGCATCGGGTCTGGACCAGACCAGGAGACGCAGGAAGAGGTAAACAATGATCGCGCCTGCCACCGGAGCGAGCAGCAGCATCGGTGGCAAAGAGAAGGACACCACGGAAGACCCCCAAGTCTTTGAATCAATGTGTCAAGTATTTGATACAAAGACCCGGGTGGTCAACCTCACGGTCCTAGTCGTCGTACGGTTTGATCTGCTCCACGGCGATAACTTTTCGCTCGGCCCCCCGTGCAACGTGGCACACGATGACCTCGCCCGGGGAAAGGTACGGGTCGGAGGAAGGAAGCGTGTCGCGCAGGGCGGCCGACATGTGCTGGCCCAACTGTTTGAGGACCGTCGGCAGTGCAGGGCGGTGCGTGCATGCCGCGATGGGCACTTGTTTGTCGAACAACGCCTCAATGGCTGCCGCTGTCTTTTTGGGTGCCCGGTGATGGTTGTGCTCGGTCAGGGCTTCAACAAGTTTGACCTTTGCCCCGCTTGCTTTTGCATACGGTGCAATGGTGGCTACGCAGCGGGTCCAGGGGCTGGTCACGATCCTTTGCGGTTTCCACACCTCAAGGAGTCGTTGGACGGCAACAGCCTGTCGCTGCCCCGTGGCTGCCAAGGGCCGGTCGCCCTCCGCCTTGGTCCAAGAGGATCTGGGCTTGGCCTTGGCATGGCGGATCAGCACAAGCGGCCAGGTATCCAGTTCCCCGCGGACGTGGGCCTTCTCCAAGAACTCGAGGGGCTCCACATCCGTGGGGTTGCTCAAGAATGCCGCGGCACGATCCGGACTGCACCACATGACGCTGTCCACCTCCTTGCCGTCGGGACGGAGTTGATCCCCGTTGACCCGAACAGCCCAGTAGTGGACGACCTTCAAGCCAGCGGCCACGTGGTAGTGGATGGAGGGCAGCGGAATGCCCAGCGAGGCTGTAAGCCCAATCTCTTCCCGAACTTCACGTGCGGCGCATTCCGGAACTGTCTCGCCGTCGTCGAGTTTGCCTTTGGGCCACGACCAATCGTCGTACCGTGGCCGGTGGATCAGCAGGACCTCGAGGGCGCCCTTTTGGACGCGCCAAGGGATGGCGCCGGCCGCAGTGACCGCCACTGCCTCTCCGGGGTGGTCCGTCTGATCCGCCACGGGGGTATCGCTTTTCAACTCTTTCCTTTACCGCCGGGCCGCTGCGCGCTGGCGTGACCGTGAAGCCAGAAGCCAGGACTGCATGTCCAGCAGGGGTTTGCCGTCCTCGTCGAGATGGTGCCGGGTCCAGTGTCCACTGTTATCAAGGTGCCAGCTGGCGGTCTCGTCGTCCACATACCGGTTCATCAGGTCCAGGACCGTGGCTGTATCTTCCTTGCTGGCCAACTGGACCAGGGCTTCCACCCGGCGGTCGAGGTTACGGTGCATCATGTCAGCGGAACCGATGTAGACCACAGGCTCGCCACCGTTGGCAAAGGCAAAGACGCGGGAGTGTTCCAGGAACCGCCCCAGGACGGAACGGACCGTGATGTTTTCGCTGAGCCCCGGGACCCCGGGCCTCAAGGAACAGATGCCGCGAACCACGACGTCAACCTTCACGCCTGCCTGCGAGGCGCGGTAGAGGGCGTCGATGATGGCTTCATCCACCATGGAATTGACCTTGATCTGGACCCGCCCGGGAATGCCGGCCCGGGCATTGCGGATCTCGGCCTCGATCCTGTCCACCAGGCCGGAACGCACTGAACGGGGGGCAACGAGCAGCCTCTTGAACGTGGACTTGGGGGCGTAACCGGAAAGCTGGTTGAACAGCTTGGACAGGTCCTCGCCTACTTGCTCATTGGCGGTCAACAAACCGAGGTCCTCGTAGTAACGGGCAGTTCGCGGGTGGTAGTTGCCCGTACCGATGTGGCAGTACCGGCGCAGCCCGTCTACTTCCTGGCGAACCACCAAGGACAACTTGCAGTGGGTCTTCAGGCCCACGATGCCGTACACCACGTGCACGCCTGCCTGCTCCAGCTTGCGCGCCCAGGAGATGTTGGCCTGCTCATCAAAACGTGCCTTGATTTCCACCAGGGCGAGAACCTGTTTGCCCGCCTCGGCAGCATCGATGAGGGCATCAACGATGGGGGAGTCACCGGATGTACGGTACAGGGTCTGCTTGATGGCCTGGACCTTGGGGTCGGCCGCGGCCTGCTCAAGGAACGCCTGAACGGACGTCGAGAACGAATCGTAGGGGTGGTGGAGCAGGATGTCCCGGCGACGCATGGCGGCAAAGACATTGGCCGCCTTGGAAGTTTCGGATTCGTTGAGGTACCGCGACGTGTGCGGCACGTGCTTGGGGTAATGCAGGTCTGCGCGGTCGATGCCGCCGATCGCCGAGAGCCCCCGGAGGTCCAGCGGAGCGGGAACCGAGTAGACCTCGGACTCTTCAACCCCAAGTTCCCGAACCAGCAGTGCCCTGATGTTCGGGTTGATGTCGGTGGTGACTTCCAAGCGCACCGGAGGACCGAAACGGCGACGCAGCAGTTCCTTTTCCAGCGCCTGGAGGAGGTTTTCGGCGTCGTCTTCTTCTACTTCGAGGTCCTCGTTCCGCGTGACGCGGAACGTGTGGTGTTCCAGCACTTCCATGCCCGGGAACAGCTTGTCCAAGTGGACGGCGATGACTTCTTCCAAAGCGATGAAGCGTGCCACGCGGCCCGGAATGGCTCCGGCCCTCGGGCCGTCCACCGAGATGAGGCGCGGCAGCTGGTCCGGAACCTTTACGCGGGCGAAGAGTTCCTTGTCGCTGACAGGGTTGCTGACGATCACCGCGAGGTTGAGGGAAAGCCCGGAGATGTAGGGGAAGGGGTGCGCAGGGTCCACGGCCAGCGGCGTGAGGATCGGGAAGACCTTCTCCTGGAACATGGTGCTCAGGCGGTGGCGGGCGTCCTCATCCAGTTCGTTCCAGTGCATGATGTGGATGTGCTCGTAGGCGAGGGCGGGCCGGATCTGCTCGGCGAAGACACGGGCATGGCGTTCCTGCAGTTTGTGGGCTTCCTCGCTGATCTGCTCCAGCACCTCGATAGGGCTCAGACCGGCAGGGGAAGGGACAGCGAGGCCCGTAGCGATGCGGCGCTTGAGGCCGGCGACCCGGACCATGAAGAACTCGTCCAGGTTGGAAGCAAAGATCGAGAGGAAGTTCACGCGCTCCAGGAGAAAGAGGTCGGGATCCTCTGCCAGTTCCAGGACGCGGGAATTGAATGCCAGCCAGCTGAGTTCGCGGTCAAGGAAGCGATCGGGTGAAATGTCGCCTTCAGGTTCCAGGCTCGGTGCAAATTCGGGAATGTCAATGCGGTCCTGGGTGGCTCGCGAAGCCGGTACTTCCGAGGACCCGAAGCGTGCGGGCAGCGTTGCGCCCTTCGAGGTGGATCCGGCGGTACCGACGGGGTCCGGCTGCATGGGGTTCTCCTAAGCTCGGGACGGGGGTTTCCTCCCACATTACAAGGAATTGAGGTACCCGAATCCATGAAGTCCAAGGCTTTCGCCACGGAGGCTTTCCAAGGTTAATTCTGGGTTAACAGTCCGTACATGACATCAGTGTCCCAGCGGACGAATCCAAGCTTCTGGTATAGGGCTACCGCGGCCTGATTGTCGGCATCGACGTAGAGCATGACGGAATGCAGGTCCTTGTCCTGCAAGTGCTGGATGCCGGCCACCGTCAGCGCCTTGCCCAGGCCCGAACCTTGCGCAGCCGGTGTCACACCCACCACGTACACCTCGCCGATGGGCGGATGCGGCCCCTGCCGTGGGTGCACCTTGGTCCAGTGGAAACCCAGGATCTCGTCCTCGCTGTTGACGGCCAGCAGGAAACCGGCCGGATCGAACCAGTCCTCGGCCATCCGGGCCTGCAGATCTGCGAGCGTCATGGATCCCTGCTCGGGGTGATGGGCAAACGCAGCACGGTTGGCGGCAAGCCATGGCTTCTCATCCCGGCCCGGCACGAACGTACGCAGCGAGACTCCGACCGGGAGACCGGCGTCGGGCAGTGCCGCGGTGGAGGACATCAGGCGCATCTTCCACAATTCGCGGACCGGACCATAACCGAAGCGCGTCGCCAGTTCCGCAGCGGCTTCGTGGTTCCCGTGGGACCAGGCACTCAACCCATCGAACCCGCGTTTGTCCTGCAAGGCGCCCAGGAGGCGCCCGGCCACGCCCTGGTTGCGGTAGCTCGGGTGGACTGCCAACTCCAGCACACCCGCCGCTTCCGGTTGCCCTGGCGCCTCAACGACGACGGCGATACCCGCCAGGTCTTCGGCCGTCGCCGGATCGGAGTCCTCATCCGGAGCGTAGAGGGCGAGCGACAGGACAGAGTGATCGCCGGCATCCGCCCCGCGCAACATCACCAGCGTCTGTTCGGACAGCGGCGGGTTGCCGTCGGATTCCTCGGCTGCGGCGGCGAGGGTCTTGAAGTCTTTGAAGAGCTCAGGGTCCAAGGCGCCGTTGATGATCAGTACGGGCCAGTTCTCCGGGTGCGCATGACTCATGATGTAAGGCTATACGCCACGGCAATACTCTGTGATTTGATGTGCCCGCAGTTCGGCGGTAGGCTCGTTATCTCGTTCGGCGTTGAAGCCGGATGCAGGGGGGATCCACCAGTGGGGTGGCCTCGATACGTTCGACCCGTATGTCCTCCACAAGCAGAGGCCAGGATTCACGCGAATCCTGGCCTCTTCCAGCTTTAAGCTTCAGAAAGTTCGTCGTCCGGCAGCCGGACCAACGTCAGCCGGTAGCCGACGTTGCGGACCGTGCTGATGAGGTTCTCATGGTCCACGCCGAGCTTTGCCCGGAGCCGTCGAATATGGACGTCCACTGTGCGGGTGCCACCGTAATAGTCATAGCCCCAAACCTCCGTGAGCAACTGCTGGCGCGTAAAAACACGTCCAGGGTGCTGGGCGAGGTACTTGAGGAGTTCGAATTCCTTGAAGGTGAGGTTCAACGGTTGGCCGCTGACGCGCGCCGTGTAGCTGGCTTCGTCGATCACGACGCCGGCGGCGCGGATCTCCGTTTGGGTTTCCTCTTCACCCGGGACGGCGCGGGCCATCGCCAGGCGGATCCGGGCTTCCACTTCGGCAGGGCCGGCAGAGTCCAACACAATGTCATCCACGGACCACGCGGAAGAGACGGCAGCCATGCCACCCTCCGTGAGGATCAGCATGAGCGGTGCACTGAGGCCCGTGGCCTTCAACAATTGCGTCAGTGAGCGTGCCCCCACCAGGTCCTTGCGGGCATCCAGGAAGACGATATCCGTGGGGTCGGTTTCGAGCAGTGCGGTGGGTTCTGCCGGGAGGATGTGCACTCGGTGGTTGAGCAGCTCCAAGGCAGGCAAAATGTCAACCGAAGAGCCGGTGCTGTTCGTCAGGAGCAGGATGTGCGACATAGTTCCTCCAATGGGCTTTGCGCGCATCATCGGGCGTCGAAACCGGAGTTTCACCGGCCGGTCACGGCAGCTTGCGGGCCCCTGCCCGTTGTAACGGGATCGGGGCAAACGCAGTGCGCCGTTGAAGTCCGAGTATACCTACCAAGCCCCTGACAGTCAGGGATTCGTGACGGGCAGGCGTTGGAATTACGACATATTCGTCCGCCATGAGGCAGGATTGTCGAGAGGTCGTAAGGCGCATCGAATTGAGGTCGGGCACACAGTGAAGTCTTGGAGCATCGGGGTATTCGGACTCGTGGCGCTCGCAGCCATCGTGGCCAGCACCTTCGTTTCCCGGGAAGCCATGGTGGGTGTTGGGATCGCGGCGTCGATCGGTGTGGGGCTTGGTTGGCCCCATTTCCTTGCGGTGCCCGCCAAGAAGACCCTGGCAGCTGTCATTGCGTTGGCCGGGGCCGGTTCCGCCGTGACCGCGGCGTACATGCCGGCTCCGGGATTCCTGGACGGAACCCCCGCCTTTGTTGCGCTGGGGGTGATGGCCGTGTTCGTCATCCAGCTCGTCAGGGGCACCGGACAGGCGCAGCGGCTCGAATCGACCCTGGGCTGCTCCGCCGGAGTGCTGCTGAACTGCCTCGGAGCCGGATGGATCGCCGGCGCAAGGTTCAACGGAGTCAAGGAGATGGTCCTCGTCGCCGGGCTCAGCGCGGCGGTGGCCCTCGTGGCCGGGATCATCCGCTGGCCGGACCGGATCGTCGCTCCATTAGGCGTCGTCATGGCCGGGCTCATGGGTCCGCTGGCCGGCTTTGTCTTCTCGGATATCGCAGTGATCCCGGCAGCGATCGTAGGTGTCGTCATCGGCTCGGTCCTGGTGTGCTTCCGCCGCATGACGACGCTCAGGCGCGGACGACTCAATATTCCTGCCGCGGTGGGCATGGGCGTTGCGCCGGTGTGGGCCGTGGGGGCTGTGGCGTATTTCATAGACAAACTACTCATCTACTAGCGGTTAGGATTGCATCATGTCTGTACTCGCATTTGAAATCTTCTTCCTCGTTCTCCTTGGCCTGGCCAGCATCGCCATGGCATGGTTTGCGGGTTTCGTTGTTTACCGCCTTTTCAAGGGCCAGAAGTAATCCTTCTGATCCTGCAGTCCACCAGAGGTAGTCGTTGTGCCCATTGAGATCCCCACAGACCTGACGCCTGAACTCGTCCCTCTTTCCTGGCTCATTGGCGAGTGGGAAGGCCGTGGCCGGCTTGGCAGCGGTGACGAGGGCTCGGAGCATTTCGTCCAGCACGTCTCCTTCACCCATAACGGTCTGCCGTACCTGCAGTACCGGGCAGAGACCTGGCTCAGCGACGACGCCGGCGCAAAGTTGCGTCCGCTGACCGTCGAGACAGGGTTTTGGGCCTTGGAGCGAAAGCTCCAGGAAGGCGACGGCGGTCCCGGGCTGGTTCCGGCCGATATCGTTCCTGTGCTCAAGACAGCCGATGAGGTCGAAGAACGCCGTAACAAGGACGGCGGCTTCGATATTTCCGTGTCCATTGCCCACCCGGGCGGTATCACGGAGCTCTACTACGGCCAGATCAAGGGACCGCAAATCCAGCTCAGCACCGACATGGTGATGCGCGGCAGCCACTCCAAGGAGTACACGGCAGCCACCCGGATCTTCGGGCTGGTGGACGGCAACCTCCTTTGGCGTTGGGACGTCGCCGCCAGCGGAAAGGCGCTTGAGGCTCACGCCTCGGCATTCCTCCATAGAGTGACGTGATCGCTGGCTCGAGGGTCTCACTGAACGTTCCACCAGCAACCGGCAAAGGAGCAGTTAGTGAACAACAACCCCAGGCCAGGAGGCTACGAGGGCCTGAAAGCCGTCTTCTTTAATGGCACCCTGAAGCCGTCCCCGCAGTTGAGCAATACTGACGGTCTGATCAGGATCAGCCGCGGAATCATGGAGCGGCAGGGCGTCGCCACCACCCTCATCCGCACTGTGGACCACGACATCGCCAGCGGTGTCTACCCGGACATGCGGGAACATGGCTGGGCTACTGACGAATGGCCGGAGATCTATCCCGCCGTTCAGGAAGCGGACATCGTGGTGATTGCCGGACCCATCTGGCTGGGTGATAACTCGTCGCAAACCAAGAAGCTCATCGAGCGCCTCTACGCCCACTCCGGCCAACTTAACGAAAAAGGCCAGTGGGCGTTCTACCCCAAGGTCGGGGGCTGCCTCATCACCGGCAACGAGGACGGCATCAAGCACTGTGCCATGAACGTGCTGTACAGCCTCCAGCACATAGGCTTCACCATTCCTCCACAGGCGGACGCCGGCTGGATCGGTCCCGTGGGTCCCGGACCGAGCTACCTCGACGAGGGTTCGGGAGGCCCGGAGAGTGATTTCACTAACAGGAACACCACGTTCATGACGTGGAACCTGCTTCACATGGCCAGGCTGCTCAGGGACTCCGCAGGGATTCCGGCCTACGGCAACCTGCCGGAGGAATGGAGCGCCGGTACCCGATTCGACTTTGAGAACCCGGAATACCGCTGAATCCGGAATACCAATGAGCCCCAAGGACTTCTACTACATATGACTTACAAGAGCCCTCTGTTGTCGCGCCCTGGCGCGGTCGAGGACGCCGGACTTGATGCCGGCGTCGCGGCCCACTATGGCGAGCCGCTGCGTGAGCAACGTGCCCTCGCCACCGGTACCGCCGTCGTCGATCTTTCCCACCGTGGCGTGGTGACAGTAGCCGGACCCGACCGACTCAGCTGGCTCAATACGCTCTCCTCACAGCAGCTCACCAACCTCCAGCCGAAGGTGGCCAGCGAGCTGTTGCTGCTCAGCGTTCAAGGCCGCATCGAGTTTGATGCCCGGGTCATCGACGACGGCGCCACTACTTGGCTGATCGTCGAAGCGGAGGAGGCCGCACCCCTCGCGGAGTGGCTGAACAAGATGAAGTTCATGCTGCGGGTGGAGATCGACGACGTTTCGGATCAGTGGGCGGTGCTCGCTTCCACCAAGCCGGTTGAGCAGTGGGCCGAACGCCTGGTCTGGGAGGATCCCTGGCCGCATGTGGGTCCCGGAGGCTATTCATACAGCGTTGTTCCGGAGGAATCGCACCCCGGGCTTGAGCGTCCGTGGTTCGAATACCTCATACCTTCGGCCGAACTCGAGGCAGCCGTTGAAGGCCTGCCGCTGGCCGGTGCCATGGCCGCAGACGCCCTGCGCATTGCTGCGTGGCGGCCCCGCCTCGGCGCAGAGACCGACGACAAGACCATTCCGCACGAACTGGACCTCCTCCGGACGTCAGTCCACCTGAACAAGGGCTGCTACAAGGGACAGGAAACGATTGCGCGCGTCCACAACCTCGGCCACCCGCCGCGGCGGCTCGTGTTCCTGCAGTTGGACGGCTCGCAACACACGCTCCCGGCGGTCGGCAGTGTTGTATTTGCGGGGGAGCGCAAGGTAGGTACCCTGACATCGGTGGCGCAGCACTTCGAGATGGGTCCCGTGGCGTTGGCCGTCATCAAGCGTTCAGTCTCCCCGGACGAGACGTTGACGGTGATGGACGGCGAGGAGCCGTACGTCGCAGCCCAGGAAGTGATCGTCGCCCCCGACGCCGGCCAGGTTGTCGGACGCCAGACCGGATTCTTGAAGGGACCCCACCGATGAGCCAGTCCACCAGCCCCGAACCCTCCAGCGGGCCCAGCGACGCCGATGACGAAACGTTGGCGTTGGCGCACACTCTCTTCGACGCCGCCCGCGAAGGCAACACCGAGCTGCTCAGGAGCTACCTCAACGCCGGTGCCCCCGCCACCCTTACCAACTCATCCGGGGATTCGCTGCTCATGTTGGCGGCCTACCACGGACATGAAGAAACCGTTCAGTTGATCCTGCACCATGGTGCGGACGCGAACGCCGCCAACGACCGTGGCCAGACGCCCCTTGCCGGCGCGGTCTTCAAGGGATACACGGGAGTCGCCCGGGTGCTGATTGACGCAGGAGCAGATCCCGACGCCGGTACCCCCACCGCGCGTGAAGCTGCCGCCATGTTCGCGAGGGCCGAGATCCTGGCCCTCCTGGGCTGAGGGACGATGCCGGTACCGAAAGCCACAGCACAAGGAAACCGGGACGACGTCGCCCGGCCATGGCCGGCCCTGTGGTCGCTGGTCATCGGCTTTTTCATGATCCTGATCGACACCACCATCGTGTCGGTCGCGAATCCGCGGATCATGGAGGGCCTCAACACCGACATCAACGCCGTTATCTGGGTGACCAGCGCCTACCTTTTGGCCTACGCGGTTCCCTTGCTCATCACGGGAAGGCTGGGCGACCGATTCGGCCCCAAGATCCTTTACCTGATCGGGTTGGTCGTTTTCACCCTGGCTTCACTGTGGTGCGGCCTGTCCGGTGACGTCACCATGCTGATCGCCGCCCGTGCCGTCCAAGGCTTCGGTGCCGCCATGATGACTCCGCAGACCATGGCCGTGATTACCCGTATCTTCCCACCGGACCGGCGCGGCGCAGCCATGGGACTTTGGGGAGCTACTGCGGGCATGGCAGTCCTGGTTGGCCCCATCCTGGGCGGTGTACTGGTGGATGGCCTGGGCTGGGAGTGGATCTTCTTCGTTAACGTCCCCATCGGCATGGTTGCCTTTGCCATGGTGATGCGCTTTGTTCCGAAGCTGACCACCCACAACCATAAGTTCGACGTCGTAGGCGTGGTGCTTTCCGCCGTCGGAATGTTCCTGCTGGTTTTTGGCATCCAGGAAGGGCAGACCTACAAATGGGGGAATGTCACGGGGCTTGTCACAGTGTGGGGCTTGATCGTCTCAGGCCTTGTGGTCCTCGTGCTGTTTGTGGTGTGGCAGTGGCTGCTGGAGCGGCGTGGCGGGGAACCCCTGCTGCCGCTGGGACTGTTCAAGGACCGCAACTTCTCCCTGGGCAACACGGCCATCATGGCGGTCGGGTTCACCGTGACCGCGTTCCCGTTGCCGACGATCTTCTACTACCAGACAGTGCGGGGCCTGACGCCTACCCAGTCGGCACTGCTCATGATCCCCATGGCCGTGATTTCCGGCGGATTGGCCCCCTTTGTCGGCAAGCTGATTGACCGTGCCAATCCGCGCTGGTTTGCCTCCTTCGGGCTGGTTTGCCTAGCCGGAGCCCTTCTCTGGACGTCGTCCTTGCTGGGACCGGAAACGCCGATCTGGATGTTCCTGCTTCCGAGCGCCCTCCAAGGCATCGCCAACGCCTTCATCTGGGGGCCGGTGTCCAACGCGACTACCCGGAACCTGGCGCCGAGGCAGGCCGGGGCGGGCTCGGGCGTCTTCAACACAACACGCCAAATAGGTGCTGTTCTCGGATCGGCAGCAATTGCCGCACTGATCCAGGCACGCCTGGCAGCGGAGCTCCCGAGCGCCCCGGCCGGTGCCCCTGCCAGCGAAGCGTCCATGAAGGGAGTCCTGCCCGAAGCGTTGCACGCAGGATTCTCGACGGCGATGAGCCAGGCAATCCTGTTGCCCGCCTTCGTGGTCTTGCTGGGAGCCGTAGTGGCCCTGTTCTTCGGGAAGCCGAAGGCCGTGGATGGGTGGGGCAGCGCCGCATCGGCAGGGTATCAAGCCGGGGCCGACGCCGAACGCTCCCAGGATGCCGCCCGCAACTAGCCGAGCAGCACGCTCGCGTGAAGCCCGCCGGTGGCGAAGCCAAGGCTGCGGGCCATGGCCAGCGCGCCGCTGTTACTGACGTCGGCTTTCCATTGGAGGGTCAGTCCCGATGCCAGGGCTTCGTGCGCTGCTATTGAAGCGGCAAGCGTGCCGAGGCCCCTCCGGCGCCAAGGTGGTGCCACCAGGACGCCCATGTTGGCCAGGAGGCTCTCCCATTCTGAATAGGCGCCGCAAGCCACGGGGGTGGCATGTTCGTCCTCCGGGTGCATGATGGTGAAGCGGTGTTCCAGTCCCTGAAGGCCTACCTCGTTGACATCGTCCGGTGGGCACAGGGACTCAAGGCCTATCGCTTCAGGGTTACCTTGCGAAACCGTCAGGTCTTCGGAGGGCTGCCTGAGGGGAAGGTCGTCTGCGAAGAACAAGGCTGAGGAACCACGACCATGGCCGCCGTGGGAACGCGTCAGGGTCAGCAAGGTGACGTGCTGCGCAAGTTCGGTATCGGGAAGTCCCGCGGCGGCATCCACCGCCCACTGCGGGCCCACCAGGACCGAGGCACCGAATAGCCGCAGGAACACGAATTCCTTGGCCGAATCATCGGCACGGATGATCCTGTTGGACGGGTCGCCCGGGTCCACCGCGGACGAGGCGAGCCGCTCGGCTGCGGTGGCGAAAGCGTCGTCGTCGAGCCCCAAATGGCGAGCCCACGCCAGCTGGATGATGGCAGCGGACGTGGGCTCGAGAGTCATGGGTTCAGCCTAGCCGACTAGCCGAACAACACACTCGCTTCGTCGTAGCGGTGCTGCGGAACTGTCTTGAGCTTGCCTAGTGCTTCCTCGAAGCCGACGTGGGAGATGTCCGTCCCCTTCAGCGCCACCATGGTTCCCCAGCGGCCGTCAACCACGGAATCGATGGCAGCCATGCCGAGGCGGGTGGCCAGCACGCGGTCATACGCTGTGGGAACGCCACCGCGCTGGATGTGGCCGAGGATGGTTGCACGGGTTTCGATGCCCGTGCGGGCTTCGATTTCAGGTGCGAGCTGGTCTGCGATGCCACCCAAGCGGGGGCGGCCGAACGTGTCAAGGCCGCGCTCGGAGTGCGGGGATTCCATGTGCTCGGGAACGAAGCCTTCCGCGACCACAAGCAGCGGGGCACGGCCACGGTCATGGGCTTCCTGGACCCATTCAGTGATCTGTTCGATGCTGACTTTCTGTTCAGGGATGAGGATCGCGTGGGCACCGGCTGCCATCCCGGCGTGCAGGGCGATCCAGCCGACGTGGCGGCCCATGACTTCGGCAATCATGCAACGGTGGTGGGATTCGCCGGTGGTCCGAAGCCGGTCGATCGCTTCGGTGGCGATCTCAACGGCGGTGTCGAACCCGAACGTGTAATCGGTGGCGTCGAGGTCGTTGTCCACGGTTTTGGGGACGCCAACGATTTTGAGGCCGGCATCCGTGAGGCGCTTCGCTGCAGCCAAGGTGCCTTCGCCGCCGATGGCGATGATGGCGTCGATTCCCAATTGCTCCATGTGGGCCTTGATGACGTCCGGTCCGCCGCCGTTTTCGAACGGGTTGGTGCGTGACGTACCGAGGATGGTGCCACCCTGCTTGGCGATACCCCGGACCATGGTGCGGGGGATGTCTATGACATCACCTTCCACCACGCCGCGCCAGCCGTCCCGGAACCCTACAAAATCCTGGCCGTGAATGGCTATGCCCTTGAGGACTGCTCCGCGGATCACTGCATTGAGGCCGGGGCAGTCGCCGCCGCTGGTAAGAATGCCAATTTTCATGTTTGCTCACTCATGGCTTGGAGGAATACGTGCAGAGCGCCACGCTGAGCTCCCCACGATTGTAGACGGGCATGTGGGGTGGGACACAAATGGTTACCTTGTCCCCGGTTGTGCGGTAGTGGAAATATTCCCGAAAACGAAGAACAGCGCCCCGCTGGTGCGGAACGCTGTTCTGGTGTTTCCCGGACCGTCGTTGCCGGAATTTTTACCTGGAACGCTGGCTGATGAAGGACTCGAGCGCGATCTTGTTGTTCTGGTCCGGCAGGATGAGCCAGGCGAGGATGTAGAACACCACGGCCGGTCCCGGCAGGAGGCAGAAGAGCAGGAACGCCACCCGGACATAGGCCACATCCACGTTGAGCTTGGCTGCAATTCCGCCGCAGACGCCACCCAGCCAGCGTTGCGGTCCACGCTTCAGGCCGAAGCCCCTGACGATGCTGAAGAACTTGTCCATGGCTACAGACTTCCTTGTTGGAGTTGCTTTGTCACTTCGTTCGACCTGTCGCTTCGTTCGAAACGCTCTGTCTTGGTAACGGTCACTTCACCGCGGTGGTTCCACCGGAACCCTTGGTGTTCTTGGATCCTTTGCGGGCGGCGAGCAGTCCACCGATCACCAGTGCGGCACCTGCGCCGATCATGAGGCCGATCAGCACGTATGTCCCGTCCAGGACTACCCAGCCGAGGGTGGAGATGGCCAGCAAGGCGGCCAAGGCGATCACGATCAGCCCCCAGACCACAGTGCCCACCCGCGCCTGCCGGGGTTCGTCGTCGTCGGTGTTTTCCGGTGACCTGTAGCTTGGCTCCAGCGGCGGCGTGAGGGGGATCTGCTGCAGGCGGGGCGAGGGCAGCGGCTCGGTGGGCCGGGTTTCCTTGCTGACTGCTGCGGTGTCCGCGCCGCCGGGTGCTTTGGCGTCGGGAGCGTTGCTTGGCTCGTTGGTGCTCATGTCAGTTTCCTTCCTGGATGGTCACGTTGCTGAACGTGCCGTCGATCTCCACCACGAGGTTGGCGCCGGGCTTGTCGCTGTTATAGACCGACAGTTCATCCTGGAACCGGCCGCCGCGGTCCGAACCGCGCTCGTTGAGGTTGCCGAACGTCATGTCCGCCCTCACCTCCACGGGGACGTCATCCGGGATGACCACCGTGACGTTGCTTGCTGTGGCATCTACTGGCACCACCACTTCAGTGGTCAGCGGGGGAGTCAGGTTCAGCTCGCTGAGGTCAAGGGTGCCCCTGGCGCCCGTGACGTTGATTCCCAAACGTGCCTGCTCGATGCTGACGGGTGTCCAATCCACGTCGTGGAACGAGAAGCGGTCGCCATTCCTGGGAACCACATTGAAGATCCCGCCGATGATCAAGGCCGCAACTGCAAGGAAGCCGAGGAACCCGGAAGTTCGTCCCCGCAGCCCGGCGATGAGGATTCCCAAGCCCAGGACGGCTGCGCCCGTGGCCCATACCACCGCATTGGCCGAGTTTCCGAGGTCGATGACATTTCCGGCGTCCAGCGCCTTCATGGTGCCACCCGCCAGAAGTGCTGCGCCTGCGGTGACCGCGACGATCGCAGGCCCGGGACCTTTGCGCCTGGCTCCCGCAGGTTTGGGCTGTTCGCCCTGCGGCGGAGTCGCACCGTAAGGGGGCCGTGGTCCTGATGGCGAATAGGGACCCGACGGCGGGGTGGGACCGGACGGTAAAGTCGTGCCGGTGCCGTATCCGGTACCGGCGCCGAAGGCGCCACCGGCTGCGTACCCCGCACCGCTTTGGGGCCTGTTGCCGGGCTGGGATGTACCGTAAACCGGCACGCCCGTATTGGTTCCCGACGCCGTGGTGGCACCAAACCCGGCAGTGGTGGCGGTCGCAGCGGGGTCACCATATGCGGTGCCCGGCGATGCTGCGAAGTTCTGCTGGTTCATCGTAGGAGTTCCCTTCCGGGCTTTGTTCCGCTGTACGAGGAAGTAGATGAGGTAGAAAATGCCGCCCATCCAGAAGAGCGTCCAGAACAGGCCGGGAAGGCCGTCCCAGCCCCAGCCCCAGAAGCCGCGGCCCAGGCTGGGCAGCCCGATGATGGTGGTGATCAGTGCACCCGTCATGCCGCCTGACCAGCGGCCCGCCCCGGCTTCCTGCACATGGATGCGGCCGTCCGGCTCGGGAAGCAAAGCCCACGCCAGGCCGTAAAGGAGGACACCGATGCCGGCGAAGAGTGCCAGGACAATGAAGATGCCCCGCACAATGAGGGGATCGATCCCGAAACGATGGGCGACACCGCTTGCCACGCCGCCAATCCAGCGATCCGGTCCCCGGCGGATTCCCTGGTTGCGAATCCAATCAAAGAAGTTTGGCTCGGTTCCGGCAGGCCGGCTTCCTGCCGGAGGGTAGGTGCCGGCGGCAGGGCCTTCCGAGGCGCCCGTGGCGCCCGAAGCGTCCGTGGCGCCCGTGGCGCCCGTGGAAGCGCCGGTAGTGGCGTTCGGACCCTGTGCGGAGGCGTCGCCCGCCGCTCGGGAATCCTCTGAATTCATGCTGTTCGCGTTCATACTTTGATCCTTCCGCCCGGCGGTCCCTGGCCTCTACTGGGGGATACCCTGAATGATCCCTGAGGGACCCCCGAAGAACCCGGGATTCCCGTCGCGGCAACCCTGATCCGTGTTTGGATTGGTACATGACAACCGCTGTACAACGCCCGCCGCTGGTCCGCAGCAGCGACCGGATGATCGCTGGCGTCTGCAGTGGCCTGGCCGACCATTTGGGGTGGCCGGTCAAGCTTGTCCGCCTGGCCATGGTGCTGTGCTGTTTCGCCGGTGGTGCCGGCGTAGCCTTCTATGCGTGGCTCTGGACCATGGTTCCCACGGCGGATGAAAGCGCGCGGCGCAATGCCCGCCGTCCGGCGTCGCCCATTGCTCCCGCGGTGAGCGTCCCGGCTGCCGTCGCTACTCAGCAAGCGCCCGACGGCGGACCCTCGCCGGCGGCGCACAGCACACCGGCGGCAGCCGGCTGGACACAGCAAGCGGAGTCATCGGCGTTGCACCCCGCCGCGTACACGAGCGGCCCTCCCGCCGCCGCAGCGCCCGCACCCGGATTAACTGCTCCCGGCAACCCGGCGTGGGCAGGAACCAGTGATACGGCCACACCGGCTGCTGCCTGGTTCAACTTCCGGAAAATCCACTACGGCAAGGAAATCCTGCTCGGCGCAGGCCTGCTATTGGTTGCTGCCATCCTCATTGCGCGTCAGTTCGGCGTGGATGTGCCTTTGGGAACACTTATTCCCGCTGCTGCCATCCTGGGCGGTGCGGCGATTGCCTGGATGCAGCTGGACGAGACCCGGCGCGCGGGCCTGGTGGACAAGACGAAAGCCGATCAGGCCGGCGGTTGGGTGCGTCTGGGAGCAGGCCTGGCGCTGGTAGTGGCAGGCGTCCTTGTGATGGTCTCCGGTTCCGGGTCATGGGAACAGACCTGGCTTGCACTCCTGGCATCCGTGGCTGTGCTGGGCGGCGTGGCATTGGTGTTGCTGCCTTGGGGTTTGAAGTTCTGGAAAGATCTGGAAACCGAGCGTGCCGGCCGTATCCGCGAGACAGAACGGGCGGAGATAGCGGCCCACTTGCATGACTCCGTGCTGCAGACACTCGCCTTGATCCAGCGCCGGGCGGGTTCGGAGCAGGACGTTGTGCGTCTCGCGAGGGCCCAGGAACGTGAATTGCGATCCTGGCTCTTCAGTGACGCCGCCAAGGAATCGGGTCTTTTGGCAGAGCGCATCAAGTCCGTCGCCGCGGAGGTCGAGGACGCCCACGGACACGCCGTGGAGGTGGTCACCGTTGGCGACACGGACATGACGGACCGGCATGAAGCATTGGTCCAGGCCGCAAGGGAGGCCATGCTGAATGCGGCCAGGCACGGCGGCGGGACCGTCTCCGTCTACCTGGAAAGCACCGCCGGCGGCTCCGAAGTTTTCATTAAGGATAGGGGTTCCGGCTTTGACCTTGAGGCTGTTCCCGAAGACAGGCTCGGCGTCAAGGAATCCATCATCGGCCGTATGAAGCGGCACGGTGGAACGGCGGTCATCGACAGCGGCAGCGGCGGCACCGAAGTCCGTCTGGCCCTTCCAGCGGTGACCACGGAGAACGCAGAAGCCCGGAATGCCGAAGTGCGGAATGTCGAAGTGCGGAATGGAGAAACCAGGCAATGAACACCACCAACCCAAGCGGTGCTTCCCGCACGGTACGTGTGGTCATCGTGGATGACCACACCATCTTCCGCTCAGGTTTGAAGGCCGACCTCGACCACCGCATGGAGGTGGTGGGGGAGGCCGGGACTGTTGAACAGGCCATCGCCGTCATCGCTGAGACACGGCCGGAGGTTGTCCTCCTCGACGTCCACCTGCCGGGCGGGATGGGCGGAGGCGGCCGGGAAGTCATCGCGGGATCGACGCCGCTCCTGGGCAGCACCAGCTTCCTTGCCCTGAGCGTCTCCGATGCCGCCGAAGACGTGGTGGCTGTCATCCGCGCAGGTGCCAGGGGCTACGTCACCAAGACCATCTCCGGTTCGGAGATCTCCGATGCCGTCATCCGTGTGGCCGACGGCGATGCTGTTTTCTCGCCCCGCCTCGCCGGCTTCGTCCTGGACGCCTTCGGCACTGCTCCCGCGGACATTGCCGACAACGAACTGGATAAGCTGTCCGCACGGGAACTGGAGGTCATGCGCCTCATAGCGCGCGGGTACAGCTACAAGGAAGTCGCCAAGGAGTTGTTCATCTCCATCAAAACCGTGGAAACGCACGTCTCCGCGGTGCTTCGCAAGCTGCAACTTTCCAGCCGCCATGAGCTCACTAAGTGGGCAGCAGAGCGCCGCCTCCTCTAGCTACCACCCCCTCCAACCCTCTCTCACCGATGACCCGAAAATCTTGAACCCTCATTCACCGAAGTCCACTTAAACGAAAACGCTCTTCCACCGGCGCGGGTGGAAGAGCGTTCGTGCGGAGGTCTTACTTGGCCTTGCCCAGGAACTCCTGGATCCGGCGGACACCTTCCGCGAGGTCTTCGTCGCCCAGCGCGTAGGAGAGGCGGACATAGCCGGACGGACCAAAGGCCTCGCCCGGAACAACAGCGACCTCAACCTCGTCCAGGATCAGAGTGGCGAGCTCAGCCGACGTCGACGGACGAACCGGACCGTTCGCGGTCTCGAATTCCTTACCCAGCAGTCCACGGACGTCCGCGTACACGTAGAAGGCTCCGGTCGGCGTCGGGCATTCAACACCCTCGATGGCGTTCAGTCCGGCGACAATCGCCTTGCGGCGTCGGTCGAAGGCAACCTTCATTTCGTCGACGGCGGTCAGCGGACCCGTGAGGGCAGCGGCGGCGGCGATCTGCATGATGTTGGAGACGTTCGAGGTCGCGTGCGACTGCAGGTTGGTGGCCGCCTTGATGACGTCTGCGGGGCCGATCATCCAGCCCACGCGCCAACCGGTCATGGCGTAAGTCTTGGCGACACCGTTGAGGATGACTACCTTGTCACCGAGTTCCGGTGCTGCCGTTGCGATGGAGGTGAACTCGACACCGTCATAGGTGAGGTGCTCGTAGATTTCATCCGTGACAACCCACAAGCCCTTGGATGCGGCCCACTTGCCGATCTCGGCAACCTGCTCCGGGCTGTATACGGCGCCGGTGGGGTTGGACGGGGAAACGAACAACAGGATCTTGGTCTTGTCCGTGAGGGCGGCCTCAAGCTGCTCAATGGTTACCAGGTACCCCTGCTCGGGGCCTGCAAAGACCTCCACCGGCACGCCACCGGCGAGGCGGATGGCTTCCGGGTACGTGGTCCAAAACGGGGTGGGAATGATGACCTCGTCCCCCGGATCCACCAATGTGGCGAAGGTGTTGTAGACGGCCTGCTTGCCGCCGTTGGTCACCAGCACCTGTGAAGGATCCACTTTGTAGCCAGAGTCGCGGAGCGTCTTGTCGGCGATTGCCTTCTTCAGCTCCGGAAGGCCCGCTGCGGGGGAATAGCGGTGGTACTTCGGCTGGGACGCGGCCTCAATGGCCGCCTTGACAATGTAGTCCGGGGTGGGGAAATCGGGTTCGCCGGCACCGAAACCGATCACGGGGCGACCCGCGGCCTTCAGTGCCTTGGCCTTGGCATCAACGGCAAGGGTGGCGGACTCGGCAATAGCGGAGATTCGTTGAGAAACGCGGGCGGCAGGTGTTCCGGCAGACATCTATGTACCGTTCTTCGCAGGCAGCTCGTGGGCTGGATGATGGGATTCGACGTAAACTACCTTATGCTGTTCTGCGGAGCTCCCGGGCGCCCGCTGGATATTGTGACTGATAATGCTGCTCACACTGTCAGCGAGGGCTGTCAGCTCCGAAACCGGGCCGGTTCGACTATCGCGAATTTCTTGCGTAGACTGGTTCACCGGTGTTGAAAAGCACCACAGGCTGAAGTGCGGCCTGAAACATGGATTCGATCCATAGGGTAGTGGCGCAATTGGTAGCGCAGCGGTCTCCAAAACCGCAGGTTGCAGGTTCGAGTCCTGTCTGCCCTGCGCAAGCTGTTCCGGCGGAAACGCCGGGGCAAGCGCAGCAACCATGGCTCTGATCAGGGCCGGGTCAAAACGACTTTTGCAAGGTAAGTGAGGACCAGGTGACCGAAACAGCTGCCAGCAGCTCAAAGGGCCGTCCTGCCAAGAAATCCGATGCCGGTTTTTTTGCCCGAATTGCACTCTTCGTCCGCCAGGTCATCGGTGAACTGAAGAAGGTCGTCGCACCGACCCGCAAGGAACTGATCAACTACACGCTCGTGGTGCTGGTGTTCGTGGCAATCATGATGCTCATCGTCACCCTTCTGGACCTTGCTTTCGGCACGGCAGTTAGTTGGGTCTTCGGTGGGACAGGCACCGGAGACAGCTAAGCGGATCTGTCCGCAAACTGTGTGAAATCCCTTGGTATAACAAGGATTTTGCGGGGTTTGCGGAATTGAGCCATTTAAATAGGCATGTTAGGCAATGAGGAAGCAGGAGACCAAGTGTCTGAGCAGGAGCTCGAGGTAAACGGGACTGAGCTGGATGGACCCGCTGAAAGCACGGTCGATCCCGTAGCTGACGCTGCGGAAGAGTCCGAGGTTGATTCCACTGCGCCCGATTCTGCCGACGTCGACGCCGCCGATTCCGAAGAGGATTTCGAGTCCGACGTAGACGCCGAGTCTGATGACGAGTTCGGCGACGAAGAAGCCGGGGAAGAGTCGGGGACCGACTCCCTCGCTGCCGCCGCGGCGGCAGCGCCGGCCGACCCGGCTGAAGAGTTCAAGGCGAAGCTGCGCCGCCAGGAGGGTGACTGGTACGTCATCCACTCCTACGCCGGTTACGAAAACCGCGTCAAGGCAAACCTTGAGACCCGCATCCAGACCTTGGACATGGAAGATTACATCTTCGAAATCCAGGTTCCCATGGAAGAAGTCGTCGAGATCAAGAACGCGCAGCGCAAGGTCATCAACCGCGTGCGGATCCCTGGCTACGTCCTCGTCCGCATGGACCTGACCGACGCTTCATGGGGTGCCGTTCGCCACACTCCCGGCGTTACCGGCTTCGTGGGCAACGCCCACAACCCCGTGCCGCTCCGCCTGGACGAAGTCTTCTCCATGCTTGCCCCCGTCTTCGAGGAAGAGCAGGCCGAGAAGGGCAAGCCGGTCAGCAAGCAGAGCCAGGCTCCCGTCGCCGTCGACTTCGAGGTCGGAGAATCCGTCATCGTCAAGGAAGGTCCGTTCGAAACCCTTCCGGCAACGATCTCCGAAATCAAGCCCGAGTCGCAGACCCTGGTGGTCCTGGTCTCGATCTTCGAGCGCGAAACCCCGGTTACGCTCGCATTCAACCAGGTCACCAAGATCTAGCTGATTCACAGATTTCGCTCCCGTCCCGCCTGCTTAGCGGTTCGGAAGCGGCCGGTCGCCTTGCCATGGCGGCCAACAACCTGGGACGCGCTCCTGTGTCCCAGGAAGCTATTGAGAGAAGGACCCTACATTGGCTCCCAAGAAGAAGGTCACCGGCCTCATCAAGCTGCAGATCCAGGCAGGTGCCGCTAACCCGGCCCCGCCGATCGGTCCTGCGCTTGGCCAGCACGGTGTCAACATCATGGAATTCTGCAAGGCGTACAACGCTGCGACGGAATCCCAGCGCGGAAACGTTATCCCGGTGGAAATCACGGTCTACGAAGACCGTTCCTTCACCTTCATCACCAAGACCCCGCCGGCTGCAGAGCTCATCAAGAAGGCTGCAGGCGTTGCCAAGGGTTCGGCTACCCCGCACACCGTCAAGGTTGCCAAGCTGACCCAGGCTCAGGTTGAGGAGATTGCTTCTACCAAGATGGAAGACCTCAACGCCAACGACATCGCGGCAGCGGCCAAGATCATCGCAGGCACCGCCCGCTCCATGGGCATCACCGTCGAGGGCTAATTACAGCACCCACCCGCCGGGCAACCGGCAACTGAAACATTGAAATGTCGCAGGATCCTTGCCGGATCCGCGACTGTGGCAGGGCCCGGCGCGGTCCGCAGACCACAACTGCACAAGGAGAAATAAGCAGCATGGCAAAGCGCAGCAAAGCATATGAGGCAGCCGTAGCCAAGATCGAGGCAGACAAGGTCTACGCCCCGTTCGAGGCCATCAGCCTGGCAAAGGAAATCAACCCGTCCAAGTTCGACGCAACGGTTGAGGTCGCTTTCCGCCTCGGCGTTGACCCCCGCAAGGCTGACCAGATGGTCCGCGGCACGGTCAACCTCCCCCACGGCACCGGCAAGACCGCCCGTGTCCTGGTTTTCGCAACCGGTGACAAGGCTGAAGCAGCAATCGCTGCCGGCGCCGACTTCGTTGGTTCCGATGACCTGATCGAGAAGATCGCAGGCGGCTGGACCGACTTCGACGCCGCCGTTGCAACCCCTGACCTCATGGGCAAGGTTGGCCGCCTCGGCAAGGTTCTCGGCCCGCGCAACCTCATGCCGAACCCGAAGACCGGCACGGTTACCCCGGATGTCACCAAAGCTGTCAACGACATCAAGGGTGGCAAGATCGACTTCCGCGTCGACAAGCACTCCAACCTGCACTTCATCATCGGCAAGGTTTCCTTCGACGCCGTCAAGCTGGCTGAGAACTACGCAGCCGCTCTGGAAGAGGTCCTGCGTTTGAAGCCGTCCGCTTCCAAGGGCCGCTACATCCAGAAGGCTACGGTTGCCACCACGTTCGGCCCGGGCATCACGGTTGACCCGAACGTCACCAAGGTTCTCACCGAGGCGTAAGCTCCGGGAGCATTGGCTCTGAAAGGACCGTCCGGCTTTGCCGGGCGGTCCTTTTTTCATGCCAGCTTCCTTGTTGGCCCCGCCAGGTGGGCTTAGGCTGTGAGGCGTGGCATCGCCGTCGAACTTTCCCGTCCGCAGTGGGTTGAGCGTGGACCGCATCCAGGTGCCGCATTTCCCGGATGGAGAAGGTGCGTCGGACTTTCGGGCGTTCCACGATTTGGGCGTGGCGCACCAGCTTGAGCTGTGGGGGAGTACGGACCGCTGTGCCACCTTTGCTGAGTCGGTGACGTTCTGGCAGGGCAATGAATACGAGGAACGGCAGGTTTACCTGGCCCGCGTGGATGGAGTGGTGGCCGGCAGCGGAACATTGACACTCCCCTTGAGTGAAAACACGACGACGGCGGGCATGGACGTGCTGGTGGACGCCGCCTTCCGTCGGCGGGGCTTGGGGACGATGATCCTCGAGGTTCTGGAGCGAGCGGCACGCGAGCGTGGCCGTACGTCCTTTGACGGGTACTGCGAAGAGCCGATCGAACCCGTTTTGGCAGGTGAGGCCTTGCTGGAAGCGAAGTCGGGGACCGGCGGCGTGCCCCTGGCGGCAGCGTCGACGCAGTTCGCAGTACGGCACGGCTACTCCCTGGAACAGGTGGAGACGAGCAGTTTGCTGTCATTACCTGTAGACGAAACGCACCTTGCAGGTCTTGAAGCCGTGGCGTCGCAGCGGGCAGCCGGGTATAGCGTGATCGGCTGGCAGGATCGTTGCCCGGATAAGCTGGTGGATGCCTTTGCCAAGCTGAAGAGCCTGATGAGTACCGAGGTTCCCATCGCAGGCCTGGGTTGGGAGGGGGAGGATTGGGATGCGGCCCGCGTCCGGCGGGAGGAATTCACGTGGCAGGCAAGCGGTATCGACCCGATCGTGGCTGTGGCCCGGCATGATGGCACCGGCGAATTGGCTGCCTATACGGTTTTGACGCATCGGAGTGCACTCCCGGCAGTAGTCAACCAGGAGGACACGCTGGTTGCTCCTTCGCACCGGGGCCATAACCTCGGAATGCTCATTAAGGTGGCGAACCTCAGGCGGGCGGAACGCCATTGGCCGGAAGCAACGTCCGTCATGACATGGAACGCCAACGAAAACCGTCATATGCTGGCCATAAATATCGCCCTGGGATTCAAGCCTTCCGGCTTTGAAGGCGAATGGCAGAAACGGCTGGGATGACTGTAGACGAGGCTAAGACCGTTCATGTCGAGCAGTTGTGGGTGCCGGACAACCTGGACAGCCCACAGGCCAAGGACTTCCTGGATGCCGTGGAGGTGGGCCGCAGGGTTCGGATGCAGACGTGGGGCAGCGACGACCTCGCTTACACACCACTGGAGAAGATGCTCGAATTCTCCGATCCCTATGAGCGCCAGATCATCCTCGTGGCCAAGGCCGACGGGATCATCGTGGGGACGGTGGACATTGCCCTTCCCCTGGCCGACAACATGGACCTTGCGGAATTCACCTTGGACATCCTGCCGGAGTACCAGAGCCAGGGTGTCGGACGCCAACTCCTGGAGGCAGCCGAGGAACTGGCCCGCGCGGAGGGCCGGACCATGGTGCTGGTAGACACCAACCACCCGGCAACATCGTTGACCGAGGTGCCTGAGGACCAGCTCATTCCCGGCAGCGGGCCTGGTTTCCTTCCGGTCAGCAGCAGGGAAGTGGACTTTGCCCAGCGCGCCGGTTACACCCTGCAGCACATTGAGCAGTTCAGTTCCTGTGTGTTGCCGCTGGACTCCAAGTTGGTGGCTGATTTGCAGTCCGAAGCGGAGGAAGCAAACGCCGGCCGCTATGCCTTGCACCACTGGACAGACCGCTGCCCCGAACCGTGGCTGGAAGCCGTGGCCGAGCTGGAGAACGCTGCCGGCGAGGTGGTGCACGATGAAGACACCGAGGATGAAACCGCTGCGGTGGAAGATTCCGGCATGGTCTTCGACGCAGCCGTTCTTCGCGAAACGGAAGACGCAGCCCTGGCGCAGGGACGGCGGACGGTGGTGACCGCCGTCGAGCATCTTGCCACCGGGCGGCTGGCCGGCCTGACCACCATCAGTGTCCTGGCACACCGGCAGGACGTCGTCTTCCAGGATGACACGCTGGTGCTGCAGGAACATCGTGGGAACAAGCTGGGCCTCCTGATCAAGGTGGCCAACATGGAAAGGCTCAGTGAGCAGTTTCCGGATGCACGGGTCATCTACACCTGGAATGCCCCGGAAAACCGCTACCTCCTGACCGTCAACAAGCAGTTGGGCTTCACGACGGCCGGCGTCACCGGACTTTGGCAGAAGGAACTTCCGGGCAGGGGACGCAACGTCACGTCGTCGGAGTAGGCCGTGGGTGCCTGGCACCGGCCTCGATTTGGTTTGTCGGGAACCCTCACGTAACCTTGAAGTACCAAAGACCGTCGGTTGATGGGAATCCACTCTTTCGAGCCCAGCTCAATTCTGCAGCGACGCCCGCAAGAACAAAGTGCATTCCTTGACGAAGGACCCTGACATAGGGCGGCCAACGCAGGTGAACGAGTTGAGTCTCCACAGTTGAACTGTGTTGAGCCAAGCCCCGTGCATCTGCGCGGGGCGTTTTTAGTTTTAGCTCACGTGAGCGGGGACCCGGAAGACCGGCTTTATTCCCCGGAAGGAGGGTTATGACAACGCCTAGCAAGGTCTCCGCTGTTGCTGAGATCACCAACGATTTCAAGGAATCGAACGCGGCTGTCCTGACCGAATACCGTGGGCTCTCTGTTGCGCAGCTCAAGGAACTCCGTGTTGCACTCGGCCAGGACACCAAGTTCTCGGTCGTCAAGAACACCCTGAGCGCCATTGCGGCCAAGGAAGCTGGTGTCGAAGCATTCGACGGTCAGCTCGCGGGCCCCACTGCAATCGCCTTCATCAAGGGCGACGCTGTTGCTGCTGCAAAGAGCCTGACGGACTTTGCCAAGGCCAACAAGCAGCTGGTCATCAAGACCGGTTTCTTTGAAGGCAAGGCATTGGACGCAGAAGGAGTTGCCGCACTGGCAGCTCTCGAGTCCCGTGAGCTGCAGCTCGCACGTGTTGCCGGTGTCCTCAAGGCTCCTGCATCCGCTGCTGCACGCATCATTGACGCCCTGCGCCTCAAGCTTGAAGAAGAGGGCGGCGCTCCTGCACCGGCCGCTGAAGAAGCTCCGGCTGCCGAAGAGGCTGCTGCTGAAGAGACTGCGGCTCCGGCCGAAGCCGCTGAAGCTGCAACCGAAGAGAACTAAGTTCTCCCCCAATCAAACTCCGGTGCATGGAGCGGCTCGGTCCGGATCTGCACCACCTAATGGAAGGACGCCACCATGGCGAAGCTCAGCAACGAAGAGCTCATTGAAGCTTTCAAGGAACTGACCATCATCGAGCTCTCCGAGTTCGTCAAGCTCTTCGAAGAGACCTTCGAAGTTACGGCTGCTGCTGTTGCAGTTGCCGGCCCGGCTGCCGGCGGCGCCGGTGCTGAAGCTGCTGAAGAGAAGACCGAATTCGACGTCATCCTCGAAGCTGCTGGCGACAAGAAGATCGCAGTGATCAAGGAAGTTCGTGCCATCACCTCCCTCGGCCTCAAGGAAGCCAAGGACCTGGTTGACGGTGCACCGAAGCCGGTTCTCGAAGGCGCCAACAAGGAAGCCGCAGAGAAGGCAAAGGCTCAGCTCGAAGAAGCTGGCGCAACGGTTACCCTCAAGTAATTCGTTCTGCTTGTGGAAGCCCCGTCCGGTTCGCCGGGCGGGGCTTCCTGCGTCTAATCACCCAAGTAGGTCGCATTAGTGCGCGTTTTGAGCGGTCAAAACGCGCACTAATGCGACTCAGTTGGGTTCGCTGATGTCCGCGACGGTGGCGTTGAGCGCAGAGGTCAGGGCGTCCGCATCAACGAAGGCACTTCGGCCGTGCGCACCGGCACCCATGGAGATCCGGCGGCCGGTGATGGTCGCATCGGCGTACACCGGCCAGGGAGTCGTGCTTCCCAACGGAGTGATGGTTCCGCGCTCATAGCCCGTCGCTTCCAAGGCCACATCGGCATGCGGCAGGGACAGCTTGTTGACGCCCACCAAGGCGCGCAGCTTGGGCCAGGAGATCTGACGGTCCCCGGGAATGAGTGCAAACAGGAAGCTCCCGTCGCGATGCTTGACCACCAACGATTTCACAATGTCCGCGGGACTGATGCCGAGGATGCCCGCGGCCTCTTCGAGGCTGCGGGCTGCAGGGCGCTCGACGACGTCAACGTCCAGTCCGCGGGCAGCGGCGTCCTTCAGGAACCGTTCGGCACCGTCCATCGTGGAATCACCCATTAGTCGCGGTACAGGAGGAGGGCCTCGCCCTGGCCGCCACCGCCACATAATGAAACGGCTGCCTTACCCGTTCCCCGGCGCTTGAGTTCGTGGGCTGCGTGCAGGGCAAGCCGGGCGCCGGAGGCTCCGATAGGGTGGCCGAGGGCGATCGCGCCACCGTGGATGTTGCACTTATCCAGCGGGTAGCGAAGGTCCTTGAGGGACTGCACGGCAACGGACCCGAAGGCCTCGTTGATCTCGATGAAGTCCAGATCCTCGGCGGTCCAGCCGGCCTTCTTCAGGGCTTGTGCAATGGCGTTGGACGGTTGCGAGTGCAACGAGTTGTCCGGCCCGGCCACCTGGCCCGGCTTGCCTACGACGGCGAGGTATTCCAGCCCGTTGTCCG
This sequence comes from Paenarthrobacter sp. NPDC089322, assembly GCF_040684895.1. Lineage (NCBI taxonomy): Bacteria > Bacillati > Actinomycetota > Actinomycetes > Micrococcales > Micrococcaceae > Paenarthrobacter > Paenarthrobacter sp. NPDC089322. The sequence continues at coordinate 184,952 of NZ_JBFBGW010000005.1, read as the reverse complement.
TCGCGAACCGGCGGCTGGTCAGCACCAGCGCCGAGGCGCCGTCGGACAGGGGAGAGGAGTTGCCCGCCGTGATGGTACCGTCCGTGGCGAAGGCGGCCTTCAGGGGTGCAAGGGTTTCGAGGGTGGTGTTCGGACGAACGCCCTCGTCGGAGGTCAGCACCAAGGGGTCTCCCTTGCGCTGCTTGACGCTTACCGGAGCTATTTCGACGTCGAAAATCCCCGCGGCTATGGCGGCGGAAGCGCGTTGGTGGGACGCTGCCGCCACCTCGTCCTGGGCCTTGCGGTCGATGCCGAGCGTGACGTTCTTCGTCTCCGTGGACAGGCCCATCGACTGGCCGTCGAAGGCATCCGTGAGGCCGTCGTGGGCGGCGACGTCCAGGGCCTGGACCGCGCCGTACGTCCACCCTTGCCGGGAGCCGGGGAGCAAATGCGGCGCGCGGGTCATCGACTCCTGGCCGCCTGCGACAACCACGGTCGCATCGCCGCTGCGGATCATGCGGGCGGCGTCAATCACGGCAGTCAGCCCGGAAAGGCATACCTTGTTGATCGTCACCGCCGGAATGTTCCACCCGACGCCTGCTGCAATGGCACTTTGCCGTGCAGGGTTCTGGCCTGCACCTGCCTGGAGCACCTGGCCCATGATCACGGCGTCCACCTGTTCGGCTTTCACGCCGCTGGCCGCCAAGGCGGCGGTGATGGCATGAGCGCCAAGGTCGACGGCGGTAAACCCCGCCAGTTGCCCGTTGAGACGACCCTGCGGGGTGCGGGAAGCAGCAAGGATGACAACGTCATTGTCGTCAGCAGAGATGGTCATGGTCCCTCTTCCAATCCGGTGGTAATAAACCCAAGGCTATCGCGGAGAGCGCGTCAGCCTATCCCTTCCAACGATTCTGTGGTGCCCTGCATTCCTTGGCGCTGACACCATGGCTTAGGTGCCTGCAGCAACAGTGCTTGCATTCACGGACGATCTGGGGTAGACAGGAAGGCTGCTTTGCCGTATCGTAGATATTTGCGTCTTCCCTGTTAACCTTCAGCCTTCATATAGCGGTGGGCTTTACCTCTCAGCTGCTCCATTCACGTGCCGTTTATAACGCGCACAGGCTTGGACGGGCTGGGTCCGGGTCATATAGCGGAACCGGAATACGCATGCTGCGGATCGCTCTGCAGGATGCAAACGGGGGAGATCTGAAAACGCCTGAAGGTCTGTGGAAGGATCCCTCTTGGTCGCCTCGAGCACCTCTAATAACGAAACCGCTAACACGGCAAGCACCGATGGTGCCACCCGCCGCCTCTCATTCGCAAAGATTCACGAACCTCTTGACGTTCCGAATCTCCTCGCCCTGCAGACGGACAGCTTTGACTGGCTCGTCGGAAACGAACGCTGGCAGGCGCGGGTAGCGAAGGCTGTCGAGGAAGGCGACCTCAGCGTCGCCACCACCTCCGGACTTGCCGACATCTTCGAAGAGATCTCCCCGATCGAGGACTTCCAGGGCACCATGTCCCTGAGCTTCTCCGAGCCGGAGTTCGCTGACCCGAAGTACACCATGGCCGAATGCAAAGACCGTGACGCCACCTACTCGGCACCCTTGTACGTCAAGGCCGAGTTCATGAACAACAACACGGGCGAAATCAAGCAGCAGACCGTGTTCATGGGCGACTTCCCGCTCATGACCGAAAAGGGAACGTTCGTCGTCAACGGCACCGAGCGTGTCGTCGTCTCCCAGCTTGTCCGCTCGCCTGGCGCCTACTTCGAGCGCGCAGCCGACAAGACCAGTGACAAGGACATCTTCACCGCGAAGATCATCCCGTCCCGTGGTGCATGGTTCGAGCTTGAGATCGACAAGCGCGATCAGGTCGGCGTTCGCCTCGACCGCAAGCGCAAGCAGTCCGTTACCGTACTGCTGAAGGCCCTTGGCTGGACCGAAGGCCAGATCCTGGAAGAGTTCGGCCAGTACGACTCCATGCGCGCAACGCTGGAGAAGGACGCCACCGAAACCCGCGAAGACGCGCTCCTGGACATCTACCGCAAGCTGCGTCCGGGCGAGCCGCCCACAGTGGAGGCTGCCCAGTCCCTGCTGGACAACCTGTACTTCAACGCCAAGCGTTACGATCTCGCCAAGGTTGGCCGTTACAAGATCAACCGCAAGCTCGGCATCGACCGCTCCCTTGGTGACAAGGAAGCTTCGGTCCTGCACGTTGAAGACATCGTTGCCATGATCAAGTTCCTCGTCGCGCTGCACGCCGGCGAGAAGACCATCATGGGCAAGCGCGATGGCGAAGACCACGAACTCCGCGTTGAGATCGACGACATCGACCACTTCGGCAACCGTCGCATCCGCGCAGTCGGCGAGCTGATCGAGAACCAGGTCCGCACCGGCCTGTCCCGCATGGAGCGTGTTGTCCGCGAACGCATGACCACGCAGGACGTTGAAGCCATCACGCCGCAGACGCTGATCAACATCCGTCCTGTGGTCGCAGCCATCAAGGAGTTCTTCGGAACCTCCCAGCTGTCGCAGTTCATGGACCAGAACAACCCGCTGTCGGGTCTTACCCACAAGCGCCGCCTTTCGGCACTTGGCCCGGGTGGTCTGTCCCGTGACCGCGCAGGCATGGAAGTTCGAGACGTTCACCCGTCCCACTACGGACGTATGTGCCCCATCGAAACTCCTGAAGGCCCCAACATCGGTCTGATTGGTTCGTTGGCTTCCTACGGCCGCATCAACCCGTTCGGTTTCATCGAGACGCCGTACCGCAAGGTATCCAACGGTGTTGTCTCTGACGACGTCGAATACCTCACCGCCGATGACGAGGCCGAGGTCCTGATTGCACAGGCCAACGCTCCGTTGGACTCCGACAAGCGGTTCTCTGAAGAGACCGTCCTTGTCCGTGCCCGCGGTGGTGGAGGCGAGCCCGTCCTGGTTCCGGCCGAAGACGTCCAGTTCATGGACGTTTCCCCGCGCCAGATGGTGTCCGTGGCAACGGCCCTGATCCCGTTCCTTGAGCATGACGATGCCAACCGTGCACTCATGGGTGCCAACATGCAGCGCCAGGCCGTGCCGCTGGTCCGTTCCGAGGCTCCTTTCGTGGGTACCGGCATGGAGCGTGCAGCAGCCGTCGACGCCGGTGACGTCGTCATCGCGAAGAAGGCAGGTGTGGTCACGGAGGTCTCCGCCGAGCTGGTTGTCATGATCAACGACGACGGCACCGAGACCAACTACCGTATCAACAAGTTCGCCCGCTCCAACCAGGGCAACTGCTACAACCACCGCGTCCTGGTCAACGAGGGCCAGCGCCTGGAAGTCGGCGGAATCATCGCAGACGGTCCCGCTACGGACCAGGGTGAACTCGCCCTCGGCAAGAACCTTCTCGTGGCATTCATGTCATGGGAGGGCCACAACTTCGAGGACGCCATCATCCTGTCCCAGCGCATTGTTGCTGAGGACGTCCTTTCCTCCATCCACATCGAGGAGCACGAGATCGATGCCCGCGACACCAAGCTTGGTGCCGAGGAAATCACGCGTGACATCCCCAACGTGTCCGAGGAAGTCCTCGCAGGCCTGGACGAGCGCGGCATCATCCACATCGGTGCCGAGGTTGAAGCCGGCGACATCCTGGTCGGAAAGGTCACCCCGAAGGGTGAAACCGAACTGACTCCGGAAGAGCGCCTTCTCCGCGCGATCTTCGGTGAGAAGTCCCGTGAAGTCCGCGACACCTCGCTCAAGGTTCCCCACGGTGAGTCCGGTACGGTCATCGGCGTCCGCGTCTTCGACCGCGACAACGACGACGAACTGCCGCCGGGCGTGAACCAGCTGGTCCGCGTCTACGTCGCAGCCAAGCGCAAGATCACCGACGGCGACAAGCTCGCCGGCCGTCACGGCAACAAGGGTGTTATCTCCAAGATCCTTCCGGTCGAGGACATGCCCTTCCTTGCTGACGGTACCCCGGTGGACATCGTCCTGAACCCGCTTGGTGTTCCGGGTCGAATGAACGTTGGCCAGGTCCTGGAAACCCACCTCGGCTGGGTTGCCAAGACCGGTTGGAAGATCGAAGGCGAGCCGGAGTGGGCCAAGAACCTCCCGAACCTGCCCCGTGAAACCGGCCAGACCACCGTTGCCACCCCGGTGTTCGATGGCGCCCGCGAAGAAGAGATCACGGGCCTGCTTGACTCCACCAACGTGACGCGCGATGGCGACCGCCTGATCGACTCCTCCGGCAAGACCCGTCTGTTCGACGGCCGCTCCGGCGAGCCGTTCCCGGACCCGATCTCCGTCGGTTACATGTACATCCTGAAGCTCCACCACCTGGTGGACGACAAGATCCACGCACGCTCCACCGGCCCGTACTCCATGATCACGCAGCAGCCGCTGGGTGGTAAGGCTCAGTTCGGTGGCCAGCGCTTCGGTGAAATGGAAGTGTGGGCGCTCGAAGCTTACGGCGCCGCCTACACCCTTCAGGAACTCCTCACGATCAAGTCGGATGACATCCACGGTCGTGTGAAGGTCTATGAAGCCATCGTCAAGGGCGAGAACATCCCTGAGCCTGGCGTTCCCGAGTCCTTCAAGGTCTTGATCAAGGAAATGCAGTCGTTGTGCCTGAACGTGGAAGTCCTTTCCACCGACGGAACCACTATCGAGATGCGTGACTCTGATGACGCAGTCTTCACGGCTGCGGAAGAACTGGGCATCGATCTGTCCCGCGCAGAGCCCAGTTCCGTAGAAGAGGTCTAGCAGCGGTTCCGGCGGGCAGTTCCAAGCACTGTCCGCCGGGGCAGCTCCCTCTTCCCGTAACCAAGACTTCAGAATTTAGAGAACAAGAGAGAACAGGGACCCTATGTCCAGCGAATCCTCCTTCGGCCTCATGCAGATCGGCCTCGCCACCGCGGAAGACATCCGTGGCTGGTCCTACGGTGAGGTCAAGAAGCCGGAAACCATCAACTACCGCACTCTCAAGCCCGAGAAGGACGGTCTTTTCTGCGAGAAGATCTTCGGTCCTTCCCGCGACTGGGAATGCTACTGCGGCAAGTACAAGCGCGTCCGCTTCAAGGGCATCATCTGTGAGCGTTGTGGCGTTGAGGTCACCCGCGCCAAGGTGCGCCGTGAGCGCATGGGCCACATTGAACTGGCCGCACCGGTAACCCACATCTGGTACTTCAAGGGCGTTCCGTCGCGCTTGGGCTACCTTTTGGACCTGGCACCGAAGGACCTTGAGAAGGTCATCTACTTCGCTGCCTACATGATCACCAGCGTTGACACGGAAAACCGCCACGCCGAACTGCCGAACCTCCAGGTTGAGCACGACCTCGAGAAGAAGCAGCTCGTGGACAACCGCGACAGCGACATCGCCCAGATTGCCCGCGACCTTGAAGACGAGCTTGCTCGTCTCGAAGGCGAAGGTGCCAAGGGCGCCGACAAGAAGAAGGCCCGCGACTCCGCAGACCGCCAGATGGCGAACGTCCGCAAGCGTGCCGACGCCGACATCGAGCGCCTTGAGCAGGTCTGGGACCGCTTCAAGAACCTCAAGGTTGCCGACCTCGAAGGCGACGAGGGACTTTACCGCGAACTGCGTGACCGCTATGGCATGTACTTCGAGGGTTCCATGGGTGCCGAGGCCATCAAGAAGCGCCTTGAGACTTTCGACATGCAGGCTGAGGCCGAGGCACTGCGCGACACCATCCAGAACGGCAAGGGCCAGCGCAAGACCCGCGCCCTGAAGCGCCTGAAGGTCGTCAACGCGTTCCTGACCACCAACAACAGCCCGCTCGGCATGGTGCTCGACGCCGTTCCGGTGATCCCGCCGGAACTGCGCCCGATGGTTCAGTTGGATGGTGGCCGCTTCGCGACCTCCGACCTCAACGACCTCTACCGCCGTGTGATCAACCGCAACAACCGACTCAAGCGACTGCTTGACCTCGGCGCTCCGGAGATCATCGTCAACAACGAGAAGCGCATGCTCCAGGAAGCTGTTGACAGCCTCTTCGACAACGGCCGTCGTGGCCGTCCCGTCACGGGCCCCGGCAACCGTCCCCTGAAGTCCCTGAGCGACATGCTCAAGGGCAAGCAGGGCCGTTTCCGCCAGAACCTCCTCGGCAAGCGTGTTGACTACTCCGGCCGTTCGGTCATCGTCGTCGGTCCGCAGCTGAAGCTGCACCAGTGCGGCCTGCCCAAGCAGATGGCACTGGAGCTCTTCAAGCCGTTCGTGATGAAGCGCCTGGTTGACCTCAACCACGCACAGAACATCAAATCGGCAAAGCGCATGGTGGAGCGTTACCGTCCGCAGGTCTGGGACGTGTTGGAAGAGATCATCACCGAACACCCGGTGCTGCTCAACCGTGCACCTACCCTGCACCGCCTCGGCATCCAGGCCTTCGAACCGCAGCTTGTGGAAGGCAAGGCAATCCAGCTTCACCCGCTGGTTTGTGGCGCCTTCAACGCTGACTTCGACGGCGACCAGATGGCAGTCCACCTGCCGCTGAGCCCGGAAGCCCAGGCCGAAGCCCGCATCCTGATGCTGTCCTCGAACAACATCCTGAAGCCGTCCGATGGCCGCCCGGTTACCCTGCCTTCGCAGGATATGATCATCGGCCTGTACCACCTGACCACCAAGCGCGTCGGCTCCGCCGGCGAGGGCCGCGTGTTCTCCTCGGTATCGGAAGCCATCATGGCCTACGACGCCCGCGATCTTCACCTGAACTCCCAGGTCAAGATCCGCCTGGAGAACTTCGTTCCGTACGCCGGTTGGGAAGCTCCGGAAGGTTGGGAGCCCGGCCAGCCGGCTCTCGTCGAGACCTCCCTGGGCCAGGTCATCTTCAACCAGACGCTGCCCGAGGACTACCCGTGGGTTGAGGCTGTGGCGGACAAGGGCGAACTGTCCCGGATCGTCAACGACCTCGCTGAGCGCTACCCGAAGGTTGTCACGGCTGCAACGCTGGACAACCTGAAGGACGCCGGTTTCTACTGGGCTACCCGTTCGGGTGTCACGGTTGCCATCTCCGACATCGAGGTCCCGTCTTCCAAGCCGGGCATCCTCGCCGGTTACGAGAACATGGCCGCCAAGATCCAGGGCCAGTACGACAAGGGCCTGATCGACGACGACGAGCGTCGCCAGGAACTGATCGAGATCTGGAACAAGGCAACCAACGAGATCGCCCAGGCGATGCGCGACAGCCTGTCCCCGATGAACACCATCAACCGCATGGTGTCCTCCGGTGCACGTGGTAACTGGATGCAGGTCCGCCAGATTGCGGGTATCCGTGGTCTTGTGGCCAACCCGAAGGGTGAAATCATCCCGCGTCCGATCAAGTCCTCCTACCGCGAGGGCCTGTCGGTGCTGGAATACTTCATCGCCACGCACGGTGCCCGTAAGGGTCTGGCCGATACCGCCCTCCGTACCGCCAACTCGGGTTACCTGACCCGTCGTCTGGTGGACGTTTCGCAAGACGTCATTGTCCGCGAAGAGGACTGCGGTACCGAGCGCGGCCTGGTTACGCCGATCGCCGTGCCGGACTCCAACGGTGAGCTTGTCCTGGACGAGAACGTCGAGAACAGTGCCTACGCACGTACGCTGGCCGTCGACGTCGTCGACGCCCAGGGCAACGTCCTGGCTCCGGCCGGCACCGACTGCGGCGACGTCGTCATCGGCCAGCTCCTGGCTGCCGGCATCACCGAGGTCAAGGTCCGCTCCGTACTCACGTGTGAGTCCAAGGTCGGCACCTGTGCACTGTGCTACGGCCGCTCCTTGGCTACAGGCAAGACCGTGGACATCGGCGAGGCCGTGGGCATCATCGCGGCACAGTCCATCGGTGAGCCGGGTACCCAGCTGACCATGCGTACGTTCCACACCGGTGGTGCTGTCTCCGCCGGCGGTGGCGACGACATCACCCAGGGTCTGCCCCGTATCCAGGAGCTCTTCGAAGCCCGTACTCCGAAGGGTGTGGCGCCGATTGCTGAAGCAGCCGGCCGCATCACCATCGAAGAGTCCGAGCGCCAGATGCGACTGGTCATCACTCCGGACGACGGTTCCGAAGAGATCGCCTACCCGGTTCTGCGCCGTTCCCGCCTCCTGATCGAGGACGGCGAGCACGTCAGCGTCGGCCAGAAGCTGATCAACGGTCCGGTGGACCCGAAGCAGGTTCTGCGCATCATGGGTCCGCGTGCTGCACAGAAGTTCCTTGTGGACGAAGTTCAGGGCGTTTACCGCAGCCAGGGTATTGGTATCCACGACAAGCACGTCGAGGTTATCGTCCGCCAGATGCTGCGCCGCGTGACCGTCATCGAGTCCGGCGACTCCGAGCTGCTCCCCGGTGAGCTTGCAGAGCGCGCCCGCTTCGAGGACGAGAACCGCCGCGTCGTGTCCGAGGGCAAGTCCCCGGCTTCCGGTCGTCCGGAGCTCATGGGTATCACCAAGGCGTCCTTGGCTACCGAGTCCTGGCTGTCGGCCGCTTCCTTCCAGGAGACCACCCGCGTCCTGACGCAGGCGGCCATGGAAGGCAAGAGCGATCCTCTGCTTGGCCTCAAGGAGAACGTCATCATCGGTAAGCTCATCCCTGCCGGTACGGGCCTGCCCCGCTACACGCAGGTCACGGTGGAGCCGACTGAAGAAGCAAAGGCAAGCCTGTTCACGGGCCCCAGCGCTTTCACCGACTTCTCCTATGACGCCCTGGGTGGCGACGGTGCTCCCGAGTTCCACGCCATCCCGCTGGATGACTACGATCTCGGCAACGACTTCCGCTAACGGGCACGGCGGGCCCTTTCGTGTCGCGTTCCGCGCCACGTAGGGACCCTGCCGCCCTGCCCTTGGCAGTCGTTCAAAGGTCAGGCCCCGCGCTTCAAGCGCGGGGCCTGTCCCGTTAAAGGTGCCGTTCGCGCGGTGACCCGGGGGCGGGGAGGACGACGGCGGCACGCAGCTTCCGCCGTCGTCCTCCATACACCCGATTAAGGCGCCAGATCAAGCCGTGCTAGAATTTTGGTAATTGTTCTGTGTGGCAGTGGATGAAGGCCGCCGCAGCATCATTTTGGTTTTGTTCTCATGGTGCTGGGTGGAGCCTGTTTCCGGGTTGCGGGCAACATGCGCAACGAATGCCGCACTTTTGCACGCCTACCGGATGTTTCGGCCGGCCGCATGAGCAACGCCAAAGTTCCCACGTTTACACCGGCTGGCGCCTGTGTGTGGGGGCAGAGATCAAACAACGGAGAACACGAAAGTGCCTACGATTAACCAGCTGGTCCGCAAGGGCCGCACGCCGAAGGTCTCCAAGACCAAGGCTCCCGCGCTGAAGGGCAGCCCGATGCGCCGCGGTGTTTGCACCCGCGTTTACACCACCACCCCGAAGAAGCCGAACTCGGCTCTTCGTAAGGTCGCACGTGTGCGCCTCAACGGTGGTGTTGAAGTTACCGCCTACATCCCCGGTGTTGGCCACAACCTGCAGGAGCACTCCATCGTGCTCGTCCGTGGTGGTCGTGTGAAGGACCTCCCGGGTGTCCGCTACAAGATCGTCCGTGGTGCCCTCGACACCCAGGGTGTCAAGAACCGCAAGCAGGCCCGCAGCCGCTACGGCGCAAAGATGGAGAAGAAGTAATATGCCTCGCAAGGGTCCGGCCCCGAAGCGGCCGCTCGTTTCAGATCCCGTCTACGGCTCCCCGTTGGTCACCCAGCTGATCAACAAGGTCCTCATCGACGGCAAGAAGTCCACCGCTGAGCGCATCGTTTACGGTGCCCTCGAAGGTGCCCGCGCCAAGACGGGCGGCGACCCCGTCGCAGCCCTGAAGAAGGCCATGGACAACGTCAAGCCTTCCCTCGAGGTGCGCTCCCGCCGTGTTGGTGGCGCCACCTACCAGGTTCCGGTTGAGGTCAAGCCGGGTCGCTCCACCGCCCTCGCTCTGCGTTGGCTCGTGGGCTACTCCAAGGCCCGCCGCGAAAAGACGATGACCGAGCGTCTCCAGAACGAAATCCTGGACGCATCCAACGGTCTCGGTGCCGCTGTCAAGCGTCGCGAAGACACCCACAAGATGGCCGAGTCCAACAAGGCCTTCGCACACTACCGCTGGTAAAACTTCCCGGACGCCGCCGGCTCAACCGAGCCGGCGGCGAACGTGTAGTCCATCCGAAAGGGAGACCCCGTGGCACAGGACGTGCTTACCGACCTTAACAAGGTCCGCAATATCGGCATCATGGCCCACATCGATGCCGGCAAGACCACCACTACCGAGCGCATCCTGTTCTACACGGGTGTGAACCACAAGATCGGCGAAACGCACGACGGCGCTTCGACGACCGACTGGATGGAGCAGGAAAAGGAACGCGGCATCACCATCACGTCCGCGGCCGTGACCTGTTTCTGGAACAAGAACCAGATCAACATCATCGACACCCCGGGCCACGTGGACTTCACGGTTGAGGTTGAGCGCTCCCTGCGCGTCCTCGACGGTGCAGTTGCCGTGTTCGACGGCAAGGAAGGCGTGGAGCCGCAGTCCGAGACTGTTTGGCGCCAGGCTGACAAGTACAACGTTCCGCGTATCTGCTTCGTCAACAAGATGGACAAGCTCGGCGCTGACTTCTACTTCACCGTTGACACCATCGTTTCCCGCCTTGGTGCCAAGCCGCTGGTCATGCAGCTGCCGATTGGTTCCGAGAACGACTTCGTCGGCGTCGTGGACCTCCTTGAAATGCGTGCGCTGGTTTGGCCCGGCGACGCCAAGGGCGACGTGACCATGGGTGCTTCCTACGAAGTCCAGGAAATTCCTGCAGACCTCAAGGAAAAGGCCGAGGAATACCGTGCGCAGCTCGTTGAGACTGTTGCAGAGGCTTCCGAGGAACTCATGGAGAAGTACCTCGAAGGTGAAGAACTCACCCTCGAAGAGCTCAAGGCCGGCATCCGCAAGATGACCATCAACTCCGAGCTCTACCCGGTCTTCTGTGGCTCTGCCTTCAAGAACCGCGGTGTCCAGCCGATGCTTGACGCTGTTGTTGACTTCCTGCCGAACCCGCTGGACGTTCCCGCGATGATCGGCCACGATCCCCGCGACGAAGAGAAGGAACTGACCCGTAAGCCTGCCGCTGACGAGCCGTTCTCCGCTCTTGCGTTCAAGATCGCCGCGCACCCCTTCTTCGGCCAGCTCACCTTCATCCGCGTGTACTCCGGTCACGTCGATTCCGGTGCCCAGGTGGTCAACTCCACCAAGGGCAAGAAGGAGCGCATCGGCAAGCTGTTCCAGATGCACGCCAACAAGGAAATGCCTGTTGAGGGCGCTACCGCCGGCCACATCTACGCTGCGATCGGCCTGAAGGACACCACCACCGGTGACACCCTGTGCGATCCCGCGAACCAGATCGTCCTCGAGTCCATGAGCTTCCCGGAGCCCGTAATCTCTGTCGCGATCGAGCCGAACACCAAGGGTGACCAGGAGAAGCTCTCCACCGCCATCCAGAAGCTCTCCGCTGAGGACCCGACCTTCCAGGTCTCCCTCAACGAAGAAACCGGCCAGACCGTTATCGCGGGTATGGGTGAACTCCACCTGGACATCCTCGTTGACCGTATGCGCCGCGAATTCAAGGTTGAGGCCAACGTCGGCAAGCCGCAGGTTGCTTACCGCGAAACCATCAAGCGCGCTGTGGAGAAGGTTGACTACACCCACAAGAAGCAGACTGGTGGTTCGGGTCAGTTCGCAAAGGTCCAGGTCTCCTTCGAGCCGCTGGAAACCACGGACGGTACCTTCTACGAGTTCGAAAACAAGGTCACCGGTGGCCGTATTCCTCGTGAATACATCCCCTCCGTTGACGCTGGTATCCAGGATGCCATGCAGTTCGGTATCCTTGCCGGCTACCCGATGGTAGGCGTCAAGGCCAGCCTGATCGATGGTGCCTACCACGACGTCGACTCCTCGGAAATGGCGTTCAAGATCGCCGGTTCCCAGGTGTTCAAGGAAGGTGCCCGCAAGGCCAACCCCGTCCTGCTCGAACCGCTGATGGCCGTCGAGGTGCGTACCCCTGAGGAATACATGGGCGACGTCATCGGTGACCTCAACTCCCGCCGTGGCATGATCCAGTCCATGGAAGATGCTGCGGGCGTGAAGGTGGTCCGTGCGAACGTGCCGCTGTCCGAAATGTTCGGCTACATCGGTGACCTCCGGTCCAAGACCCAGGGTCGCGCTGTGTACTCGATGACGTTCGACAGCTACGCGGAGGTCCCGAAGGCTGTAGCCGACGAGATCATCCAGAAGACCCGCGGCGAGTAATCACCCGGATCGGATGCAGTTCCGGTTCCGGGAAGGCATCTCAGCGTGTGGGGCGGGCTGCGGCGAAAGCTGCGGCCCGGCCCCTGCGCGAACAGGCTCTAGGAACTAAGATTGGTTCCTGAATCTGCAATTTCACCAAAACCAAGCCCCCAAGTAGACTTGCTAGAGTTTCTGCCGCGAAAAGCGCGGCCGAGGAGCACGTCACTTGAAATCGTTCTAGGAGGAACCTGTGGCAAAGGCAAAGTTCGAGCGGACTAAGCCGCACGTCAACATCGGCACCATCGGTCACGTTGACCACGGTAAGACGACGCTGACTGCCGCCATTTCCAAGGTGCTGTACGACCAGTACCCGGATCTCAACGAGCAGCGCGACTTCGCGTCCATCGACTCTGCTCCGGAAGAGCGCCAGCGCGGTATTACCATCAACATCTCCCACGTGGAGTACCAGACCGAGAAGCGTCACTACGCACACGTTGACGCCCCGGGTCACGCTGACTACATCAAGAACATGATCACCGGTGCTGCCCAGATGGACGGCGCAATCCTCGTGGTTGCCGCAACCGATGGTCCGATGGCCCAGACCCGTGAGCACGTTCTGCTCGCCCGCCAGGTTGGTGTTCCCTACCTGCTGGTCGCACTGAACAAGTCGGACATGGTTGAGGACGAGGAACTCCTCGACCTCGTTGAAATGGAAGTTCGTGAGCTCCTGAGCTCGCAGGGCTTCGACGGTGACGACGCTCCTGTTGTTCGCGTTTCCGGTCTGAAGGCTCTGGAAGGCGACCCGGTTTGGGTCAAGTCCGTTCAGGATCTGATGGCAGCTGTCGACGAGTCCGTTCCGGACCCCGTTCGTGACCGCGACAAGCCGTTCCTGATGCCGATCGAAGACGTCTTCACCATCACCGGCCGTGGCACCGTTGTTACGGGCCGCGCCGAGCGTGGTACCCTCGCGATCAACTCCGAGGTCGAGATCGTCGGTATCCGCCCGATCCAGAAGACCACCGTTACCGGTATCGAGATGTTCCACAAGCAGCTCGACGAAGCATGGGCCGGCGAGAACTGTGGCCTCCTGCTCCGTGGTCTGAAGCGCGACGATGTCGAGCGTGGCCAGGTTGTCGTCAAGCCGGGTTCCATCACCCCGCACACCGACTTCGAGGCGAACGTCTACATCCTTTCCAAGGACGAAGGCGGACGCCACAACCCGTTCTACTCGAACTACCGCCCGCAGTTCTACTTCCGTACGACGGACGTTACCGGCGTTATCACCCTGCCCGAGGGCACGGAAATGGTTATGCCCGGCGACAACACTGAGATGACCGTTGAGCTCATCCAGCCGATCGCTATGGAAGAGGGCCTCGGGTTCGCTATCCGTGAAGGTGGCCGCACCGTTGGTTCGGGACGTGTTACCAAGATCATCAAGTAGTCTCTGCTTGTAGATCGGGCAATCTTCCGGCCTGCCGGAAAGTTACCCACAAGAAGAACCCCACCGCTTCTGCGGTGGGGTTCTTCTTTGCTACCATTTATCTATCGAATGGATAAAAACTGGGTAAAACCTTGCCCGCACGATCGAGGAGTCCCCATGACCGCAGTGCTGGTATTGATCCTGCTGGCCATCGCAGCCCTGCTGGGCTTTGTGGCGGGCGTTGGCAAGGGACGTAAGCAAGGGGCGGGCGGAGCCCAAGCCCGCGAAGCCGCCGCTTACCATGCGGGATTCCTCGCCGGACACCTTGCAGGGTGGAAGGATGCGAAAGCCCAGGGGTACCGAACCACTCCCAGGACCCGGATACAACCGCAGATTCACACACAGGCCCCGGCCGCTGCTGCGCCGGCCCCACCTGCGCCCCTCCGGCAACCGCTGCTCTTTCCCGCTCCGTCGACGCAGCCGCCGTCGTACGTTCCGGGTGGAGCGCAGGGCCGCCCGTCGGCACTGCGTCCGCAGCCCTTGACTGTTCCGCGGCCATCACCGCAGGAGTCAGCGGAGGCGGCAGCAGTCCGAAAGGCAAAACGAGACCAACAAAACATCAACATCACGCTTTACGTGGCCAGCTTGTTGCTCGTAGCGGCTGGAGCCTTGTTTTTGGGTACGAGTCTTCCGGAGCTCCTCCGGTTCGTGGGGATCTGCTGTATCACTGCCTTGTTCTACGTCTGTGGAATGGTGATCCACGCCCGCGTGCCCCGCTTGCGGCCAGCGGCTATCGCATTTGTCGGCACCGGCTTGGCGCTGATTCCTGTGACTGGGCTCGCTATGTATAACTTCGCCCTCCACAACGGTCCTGCGGCATGGCTCGTGACCTCGATCCTTGGAACGCTTGCTTACACGTACGCGGCCCTCCGCCTTGATAACAAGGTCCTGGCTTTCCTTTCCCTGACCTTCGTTATTTCCACTGCATGGTCCGGGGTGTCCGTCTTGGGCGGTGCCCTGGTGTGGTACTTCACGGCACTCATTGGTATGGCTATCCTGCTCACACTCATGGCCCTGTTGAGTCCAAGGTGGCTCCCTCCGCTCTTCCTCCGTCCAGTGATGACGCTGCATCCCTTCGTGGTGCCCCTGGTTGCGGTGGCCGTGACGTGCATGCCGCAGTTTCTGGCGAAGGGGGAGTACGCCATGGTGATGGCGATGTGTGGGATCTACTTCGCGGTGATGGTCTTCGTACCGCGGGCAAAATTCCGGCTCCAGCATTTCTATGCTTCGCGGACTGCCCTCACGTTGGCTGTACTCGGCTTGGTCTGGGATGTGTCCTCGGATGCCACGCACGTCATGCTGGCGGCGGTGGTTTGCCTCGGCGTCCAGTCGGTTGCTGTTGCGTTCGGCGGGAACAGGTTGGTTCCCCGCATCTGGTGGAACGACGCCATCTCCTGCTTGGCGCTCCAGGTCATCGGATCCGTGATCCTGATGGTTGTGCTGGCTCTTGGCTCATTTGATGTGCCGGCCTCCACGCCATTGGCCATCACCATGCTGTCTGCGATGGTGGCGGGCTGGAAGTTGGGTCACGGGGCAGAGTTTTCCCCGGCAGCGGTGCTCGGCGTGACCATTCCGTTCGTGGCTTTGCTGGGTGCGTGGCCGGTTTCGTTGCTCCTGTTGTCGGCGGCTGTGTATTGGTTCCTGCGAGCCATGGTTAGGCAGGCACCCTTCCACGGCTACTTGGTGCTCGCAGGACGCATTTCGTTGACAGGAGCCGTTCCGTTCGTTGTTGCCGGCCTCTTTGACGGAGCGGGCGACCGGGTGGCGTTTTCGCTCCTGGGATTGGTGGTGGCGGCGGGCATCCAGCAAGTGCTCGGCGCTGTTCTGGTGCGCATCGGCGTGACGACGCCGCGGCCCGATGTTTCGGCCGCGGGCTTCGGAGGGGTCGCGGTGGTGGGCCTCCTCATCTTGCCGGTCATCGAGGCCGGAAGCGGAGATGCGGTTGTGACGGCTGCTGTGATTGCGGTGGTTGCTGCAGCGTTGGCGTCGGGCGCATTGATGTTCCCTTACTCACGAGATCGCGGACCGGTCAGGCTGTGGCGTGCCACAGTTGCTGAGCTGCTGGCGCCGGCCATGTCAGTTGTGGCAGGGACCGTGGCGCTTGTTGCCGTGTCTCTGACGCTGGCCAACACTGTGGTCCTGGCAACGATCGCCTATCTTGCCGGAATGGCATTCCGGATCAACCCTTCCCTTCACCGCAAGTGCTATTGGTGGTTGGCGCGGGCCGCGGGCACTTTGCTTGCAGCATCGGTGTATATAGATGCGACCCGGCATGGACTGAGTCCGCGAATCGCGGGCGAGATTCCGTCAACCACCCTTGTGGTTGTCCTGGTTGCGGCCCTGCAACTGTGGCTGCCGCTGCTTTCAAACAGCCGGCGGCGTCACCCTCGTGCATCCGTTGTCGATGCCGGGGTTTTGGTGACGGTGATGGCAGCAGGCGCCATCGTCCTGACCATCACCTCCATAGTGGGTGAAAGAGGTCTGCGTGGCGATTGGCAGCCTGGAGTTGCCGCTGTTGTGACAGCCCTGGCAGCCGCAACGGCCGGGATCTTCCTGCGCGATACCAAGCAAGGGTGGGTTTTCGCTCCTGCGGCCCTGGTGCTGCTCCTGGCACTGCGGGCAGGGAACATCCGGGACGTGGAATTCCTCTTGGGCATCTTCGCCGCGTACGGCTGCTACATGGCGGCTTCGGTACGGCATCGTGTGGCCCGTGGCGCCTACTTCGCCGGTGTAAGGGTTCTGTCATCCGCCCTATTGGCTGTCATCGTTGGCGACCTCACGCATTCCCCGGCTGCTGTCTCGGTGACCATTGCAGTGGTGCTCATCCTGCAGCCTGCCGTGCCGTGGCTTCTACGGCGAAGGCTGCCCGATGTGCCTTTCCAGCGCGTGTCCGCGTGGGTTACCCTCGGGGCGCAGCTTGCCCTGCCTTTCGTCTATCTGCTTGGGCGAAATTACGACGACGGCGGTCGCTGGGTTCTTCTTTTCGAGCTTGCGCTCGTCCCGGCTGCCGCGGAAGTGGCGAGGCGTGTTCCAGGTGTCCGGGGAACCCGGTACTTGGGCGTGGTGGCTGTCACCACGGCCGTGGTCGCGGCGGGCCCGGCACTCATCTTCCCGTCGGTTACCTGGCTATCCCGGCCGTTACTGAGCGAGTCGCTGGTGCCGGTGGTGTTGCTCCTTCTTGCTGTGGCCACTGTTGTTGCGCGCTGTATCGGCCCGTCCCGGCATTCGGCCATCGTTACCGGTGCAGGCGCCGACGAACGGTGGCTCTGGCTGATCGCTGCGCTCACGTTCACTGGCGTGGGCGGTTTCCTGGCCCTGGATGTTTCCTCCGCCTTGACCGGTCTCGCCGCGTTGGTGTTGGCACTGGTGCTGTACGCGGCTTCCCATCTGGAAGGAGCGCCGTCCCTGTATGCTGCCGCCGCGCCCTTCACGCTGGTAGGAGCGGTTCCCGCCGTCGAAGGTTTGACGCAAAGTCTTCCAGGCAGCGTGTGGACAGCCTTCTTGCCGTGGCTAGTTGGAGGAGCTGGCAGCGCGGCGGGCATGTACGCGGTCAGGCGGTATGGGGCACCGGTCATTCTCCGTGACCCGTGGAGGAGGAATTCCCTTGCTGCCACGGCCGCCATCGGGCTCGCAGTTACCGCGATAGTAGGCCTGGTCCATGACGAAACCGCCATCCTCGGCACCGTGTTGGTTCTGGCCGCCGGGGCGCTCGTGGTGGTCGAGGCACCATACGGCAAGTGGGTTGTGGCCGAGGTCGCCGGCCTGGCTTTTGTCGCGGCCCTTCAAAGGTCGCTGTTGTTCGTGGATCGTTCCGTAGTGGAGTGGTTCTGGATAGCGCAGTGGTACGTCATAGCGGTCGCTGTTATGGCAGGGCTGCGCTACAACAGGGCCCAACGGAAAGAGGGGCGTCTACGGATGTGTCTCGCTGCCGGCCTGCTGTCCCTGACGTCACTGGGAACGGTCCTGGGTGGCACTGCGTCGCAGCAACTCTATGTGCTGGTGGCACATGTGGTCTTGCTGGCTGCCGGCTTGCTGCTGGGGGAGCGCGTACTGGTGTGGTGGGGTGCGGCGGGCACTGCCCTCAGCATCATGTGGGCTTTGCGTTCGTACGCCTATGCCATGTTGGCGCTTGTAGCCCTCGCACTGATCGTTCTTGCTGTGTGGCGTTTGAACCGTAACCCATCATCGCAGTTGGGGAAGGCAAACCCGGAGGCCCCTACCAGCGACGGACCACCTGCGCGGAGCCGCGAGGGAATCGGATAGTGTTGCACTCGACAGAGAGGAGCCCAGCATGGAATTCCTGATTTTCCTGGCAGTCATCGCGGCCATCGGTGGCGGCGTGCTGTGGGGACGAAAGTACTTCCGCAACGAGATCGACCGCGCCAAGCGCATCAACCGGGCCAACAAGAACAAGTAATCACGATTTAACCCGCCCGGGCTAAGGAACGTCGTGGTGTTGCTGGACGTGGTGGCGTGCGTGGTTGAGTGCACGGAACCAATAGAACGACTCCTTCGGCGTTCGTTCCAACGTTTCGAAGTCCACGTGGACCAAGCCGAAGCGCTGCGAGAAGCCCGCGGCCCACTCGAAGTTGTCCAGCAGGGTCCACACGTAATAGCCCCTTAGATCGATTCCTTCGGCGGGCCCTCCGGGGCCCGTCGCTGTCAGGGCGTGGCCCAGGTGGTCTGCGAGGTAGGCGATCCGGTTCGTGTCCTCCACCGGGCCCTCCACGTGCGACGGCTCGGGGAAGCTTGCGCCCCCTTCGGTGATGTACAGGGGAGGAAGCGACTCCCCATACCGTTCCTTCATCTCCTGGAGCAGCACCTCCAGCTGCTCCGGAGCCTCGGGCCAGCCAAAGCCGGTGGTTTCGTACTCCTGATACACCGCAAGGTGGAAGGGAACATTGACCATCTCCTCGGCCGTTCCTGTGGGAATCTCTGCCGGACCACGTCCTGAGGCCACCTTCAGGGGGTAGTAGTAATTGAGCCCATAGAAATCCAACGGCTGGCTGATGATGTCCAGATCCCCTTCCTGGACAGGGCCCAGGGAGCGGAACCAGGGCCGCATCGGCCACGGTGGCCTGGGGTATTGCCCCAAGAGCACTGCATCTGCGTAGATGCGGTTGAGAATGAGGTCCAGGGCTTCGGCCATGAGCCTGTCGGAAAGCTTGTTGGTGGCTGGACGAACGGGGGAGTGCATGTTGGAGATCCCTATCTCGCCTGCGACGCCGGCCGCGCGAAGTGCCTGCACCGCCATCCCATGGGCAAGCAGCTGATGGTGCGCGGCGGGCAAGCAGTCGAACAGCAACTCCCGGCCGGGGGCGTGGGCTCCCAAGGCGTACCCTTGCAAAGTCACCGAGACAGGCTCATTCACGGTGACCCAACGTTCAACCCTGTCGCCGAAGCGCTCTGCGGCCACCGAGCAGTATGCGGCGAACCGCTCTGCAGTTGCCCTGTTCAGCCAGCCTCCGGAATGTTCGAGGGGAAGCGGCGTGTCCCAGTGATACAGCGTGACCATGGGGGAGATGCCGGCGGCGAGGAGCTTGTCCAGCAAGCGATCGTAGAAGTCCAGGCCGCGTTGGTTGATGGCACCTTGACCGTCAGGTTGGATCCGTGGCCACGACAAGGAGAAACGGTATGAATCAATACCGAGCTCCTGCATCAGGGCGATGTCCTCGTCGGCGCGGTTATAGTGGTCGCAGGCTATGGCAGGGGAACTGCCGTCGATGATTGCGCCGGGCTTTTCGGCGAAGGCATCCCACCCTGACGGGCCCCGCCCGTCGGCCGTTAACGCGCCTTCGATCTGGAAGGCAGCCGACGCGACCCCCAGCGTGAACCCCGGGCGCAGGCGCGCTGCCAAATCTTCCACGGAACCCGTATCCCGGACGTTCATGATCCATCATCCACAGCCACAGGCCACCGTGGCAATGCTTCCCGTGGGGCCGATTGGCCTTTGCCCGTTAATTCCGGCATACTGGATGAGTTGTTCAAGCGCTTCTTCGTGTCCCGATCCGGATAATGCCGGGTGTCAGGGTCCAGGCTGAAGCCCAAACATAACCCTGAACCCCATGGAATGCGGTCGAGTTTGCGTGAAAATCGCGACACGCCCGACCGCGGGGGTCGGTGCGCCGGCAGGTTGAGGAACCCGGAAACATCCGGATTCAGCTTGTGCGGCGTGTGGTGGTACATCCTCAAACGCTTCGGCGGCCACATCAACAGGTAAGTAAACAGAGCAGCCCTAACTAGAGCAGCACTAGCTGAAAGAGAGTCAGGCGACATGGCGGGACAAAAAATCCGCATCCGGCTGAAGTCATATGACCACGAGGTCATTGATGTTTCAGCGCGGAAGATCGTTGAGACGGTCACGCGCGCAGGCGCAACGGTAGTCGGCCCGGTGCCGCTGCCGACGGAGAAGAACGTGTACTGCGTTATCCGCTCTCCGCACAAGTACAAGGACAGCCGTGAGCACTTCGAAATGCGTACTCACAAGCGTCTGATCGACATCATCGACCCCACGCCGAAGGCTGTTGACTCGCTCATGCGTCTCGACCTGCCGGCTGACGTGAACATCGAAATCAAGCTCTAGGGAGGTGCTGAGAGACTATGACCGCAACCCGTAACGTAAAGGGCCTGCTGGGCACGAAGCTCGGCATGACCCAGGTCTGGGACGAGAACAACAAGCTCATCCCGGTAACTGTCGTCCAGGCTGACTCCAACGTCATCACGCAGCTCCGCAACGCGGAGACCGATGGCTACGTCGCCGTCCAGATCGGCTACGGCCAGATCGACCCCCGCAAGGTCACCAAGCCGCTGGCTGGTCACTTTGAAAAGGCAGGCGTCACCCCTCGCCGCCACGTCGTCGAACTGCGTACCGCAGACGCCGCATCCTACGAGCTGGGCCAGGAGCTCTCCGTTGAGATCTTCGAAGCCGGCCAGAAGATCGACGTCGTCGGCACCTCCAAGGGTAAGGGCTTCGCCGGTGTTATGAAGCGTCACGGCTTCTCCGGTGTTGGCGCTTCCCACGGTGCCCACAAGAACCACCGTAAGCCTGGCTCCATCGGTGGCGCATCCACCCCGAGCCGCGTCTTCAAGGGTCTGAAAATGGCCGGCCGCATGGGCGCCGTGCGTCACACCACGCTGAACCTCACGGTTCACGCCGTTGACGTTGAGAAGTCGCTGCTCCTTATCAAGGGTGCCGTCCCCGGCGCCCGCGGCCAGGTCGTACTCGTACGTTCCGCCGTGAAGGGAGCCTAGTTAAATGACTAGCACTGTCAAGGTTGACCTGCCTGCAGAGATCTTCGACGTCCAGACCAACGTGCCGCTGCTGCACCAGGTCGTCGTCGCCCAGCTCGCTGCTGCCCGCCAGGGAACCCACAAGACCAAGACCCGCGCCGAGGTTTCCGGTGCCGGTCGCAAGCCGTTCAAGCAGAAGGGCACCGGCCGCGCCCGTCAGGGTTCCATCCGTGCTCCTCACATGACCGGCGGTGGCGTTGTCCACGGACCGACTCCGCGTGACTACAGCCAGCGCACCCCCAAGAAGATGAAGGCTGCTGCTCTCCGCGGCGCCCTCTCTGACCGCGCCCGCAACGGCCGCATCCACGTCATCGCTGAACTGGTGGCCGGCACCAAGCCGTCCGCCAAGGAAGCACTGGCCTCGCTGCGTGCAGTCTCCGAGCGCAAGAACCTGCTCGTTGTGATCGAGCGCGCCAACGACGTTGCTGCACTCTCCGTGCGCAACCTCGCAGATGTTCACGTTCTGTACGCAGACCAGCTGAACACCTACGACGTGCTGATCTCCGACGACGTGGTCTTCACCAAGGCTGCTTTCGAGGCGTTCGTCGCTGACAAGGCCAAGAACGAGGAGGCCTCCAAGTGAGCGTAACCACCATCAAGGATCCGCGCGACGTCGTGCTTGCACCCGTCGTTTCGGAAAAGAGCTACGGTCTGATCGACGAAGGCAAGTACACCTTCCTGGTGGATCCTCGCTCGAACAAGACCGAGATCAAGCTGGCCGTGGAGAAGATCTTCTCCGTCAAGGTTGACTCGATCAACACCATCAACCGTGCCGGTAAGCGCAAGCGCACCAAATTCGGCTGGGGACAGCGCAAGAGCACCAAGCGTGCCATTGTCACCCTCAAAGAAGGCACAATCGACATCTTCGGCGGTCCGCTCGCGTAGCGGAGACCACTTTAACGAGGAAATAAATTATGGGAATCCGTAAATACAAGCCGACTACCCCGGGCCGTCGTGGCTCGAGCGTAGCCGACTTCGCTGAAATCACGCGGTCGACTCCGGAGAAGTCGTTGCTGCGTCCGCTGCACAAGACCGGCGGCCGTAACAACACCGGTAAGATCACCACCCGCCACAAGGGTGGTGGGCACAAGCGCCAGTACCGTCTGATCGACTTCCGTCGTCACGACAAGGACGGCATCAACGCCCGCGTTGCCGAAATCGAGTACGATCCGAACCGTACGGCTCGCATCGCCCTCCTGCACTACGTTGATGGCACCAAGCGTTACATCATCGCTCCGAACAAGCTGTCCCAGGGTGACTTCGTCGAGGCTGGCCCCGACGCTGACATCAAGCCGGGCAACAACCTGCCGCTGCGCAACATCCCCGTGGGTACCGTTATCCACGCTGTTGAACTGCGTCCGGGTGGCGGCGCCAAGATGGCCCGCTCCGCAGGTGCCTCGGTTCAGCTCGTTGCCAAGGAAGGCCGCTTCGCGCAGCTGCGCCTGCCCTCCGGCGAAATCCGCAACGTTGACGTGCGCTGCCGCGCAACCGTCGGCGAGGTCGGCAACGCCGAGCAGTCGAACATCAACTGGGGCAAGGCCGGCCGTATGCGCTGGAAGGGCGTTCGCCCGACCGTCCGTGGTGTAGCCATGAACCCGGTTGACCACCCGCACGGTGGTGGTGAAGGTAAGACTTCCGGTGGACGTCACCCGGTCAACCCGAACGGCAAGCCCGAGGGCCGCACCCGCCGTCCGAACAAAGAGAGCGACAAGCTTATTGTTCGTCGCCGCCGTACTGGCAAGAACAAGCGATAGGAGCCTGGACACATGCCACGCAGCCTGAAAAAAGGTCCTTTCGTTGACCAGCACCTCTTTGTGAAGGTCGCACGGGAAAACGATAAGGGCACCAAGAACGTCATCAAGACCTGGTCCCGCCGTTCGATGATCATCCCCGACATGCTCGGGCACACGATCGCCGTACACGACGGACGCAAGCACATCCCGGTGTTTGTCACTGAGTCGATGGTCGGGCACAAGCTCGGCGAATTCGCTCCTACGCGGACATTCCGCGGCCATGTTAAGGACGACCGTAAGGGCAAGCGCCGCTAGGCGCCTGGCTTTACGTCTTAGACGAGAGAAGGAAAGCAATGGAAGCCAAGGCTATTGCGCGTCACATCCGCGTAACGCCTATGAAGGCCCGGCGCGTCGTCAACCTTGTTCGTGGCAAGCAAGCGAATGAGGCTCTGGCAATTCTGAAGTTTGCCCCGCAGGCAGCTTCGGAGCCGGTATTCAAGGTACTTCAGTCGGCAATGGCCAACGCACGCGTCCTCGCGGACCGTGACGGCGTTGCATTCGACGACAGCGACCTGTTCATCAGCGAAGCATTCGTTGATGAAGGCCCGACCATGAAGCGGTTCCAGCCGCGTGCCCAGGGCCGCGCCTACCGCATTAGGAAGCGGACCAGCCACATCACCGTGGTCGTCGCAACCCCGGAGAAAGAGGAGGCTCGCTAAGTGGGACAGAAAGTAAACCCGCACGGGTTCCGACTCGGCATCACCACCGACCACGTTTCGCACTGGTTTGCTGACAGCAACAAGCCGGGACAGCGCTACAAGGACTTCGTCCGCGAGGACATCAAGATCCGCCAGCTCATGTCCACCGGCATGGAGCGCGCCGGCATCGCCAAGGTCGAGATCGAGCGCACCCGTGACCGCGTCCGCGTGGACATCCACACGGCACGCCCGGGCATTGTCATCGGCCGCCGCGGCGCCGAGGCAGACCGCATCCGCGGCGAACTCGAAAAGCTCACCGGCAAGCAGGTTCAGCTGAACATCCTCGAGGTCAAGAACCCTGAGATGGAAGCACAGCTTGTTGCCCAGGGCATTGCAGAGCAGCTGACTTCCCGCGTGGCTTTCCGCCGTGCGATGAAGAAGGCCATGCAGTCCGCTCAGCGCGCAGGTGCCAAGGGCATCCGTGTTGCTTGCTCGGGCCGTCTGGGTGGCGCAGAAATGTCCCGCTCGGAGTTCTACCGCGAAGGCCGTGTGCCCCTGCACACTCTCCGCGCGAACATCGACTACGGCTTCTACGAAGCCAAGACCACCTTCGGCCGCATCGGTGTGAAGGTTTGGATCTACAAGGGTGACGTAACCGCCAAGGAACTGGCTCAGCAGGCAGCTGCCGCTCCGTCCCGTGGCCGCGCAGGAGACCGTCCGGGCCGCCCGGGTGGCGACCGCCGTCGTCGTAACGACCGTCCGGCAGCTGAGGCAGCACCTGCTGCCGTTGAAGCACCGGCCGCTGAAGCTGCTGCTCCGGCAGCAGAAGGAGGACAGGCTTAAATGCTTATCCCACGTCGAGTCAAGCACCGTAAGCAGCACCACCCGGGTCGTTCCGGCGCTGCAACGGGCGGCACCAAGGTCAGCTTCGGTGAGTTCGGTATCCAGGCCCTGAGCCCGGCATACGTGACCAACCGTCAGATCGAGTCCGCTCGTATCGCGATGACCCGCCACATCAAGCGTGGCGGTAAGGTCTGGATCAACATCTACCCGGACCGTCCGCTGACGAAGAAGCCTGCCGAAACCCGTATGGGTTCCGGTAAGGGTTCTCCGGAATGGTGGGTCGCAAACGTCAAGCCGGGCCGGGTTCTCTTCGAACTCTCCGGTGTCAATGAAGAGGTAGCTCGCGAGGCACTGCGCCTTGCAATCCACAAGCTCCCGTTGAAGGCACGCATTGTGCGTCGCGAAGGTGGTGAATAGAAATGGCAGTAGGGTCGAAGGATCTCGCACCCGCACAGCTGGACGGTTTCGACAACGAGCGTCTCGTTGAAGAACTCCGCAAGTCCAAGGAAGAGCTGTTCAACCTGCGTTTCCAGTCCGCCACCGGCCAGCTGGAGAACCACGGTCGCCTGCGTGCAGTAAAGAAGGACATTGCACGCATCTACACCGTTCTGCGTGAGCGCGAGCTGGGCATTCGTGCCGAGGTTGCCGCACCGGTTGTGGAAGCCAAGGAAGAAAAGAAGTCCAAGAAGGCTGCAGAGAAGTCTGAAGCCGGAGAGGACGCCAAGTGAGCGAGAAGGAAACTGTGACGGAAGCAGCAGCCAGCGCTGAACAGCGCGGTTACCGTAAGACGCGTCGCGGCTACGTTGTCTCTGACAAGATGGAAAAGACCATCGTTGTCCAGGTTGAAGACCGCGTGAAGCACGCTCTGTACGGCAAGGTTATTCGCCGCACCTCGAAGATCAAGGCTCACGACGAAGAGAACACCGCCGGCATCGGCGACCTCGTCCTCATCGCCGAGACCCGCCCGCTGTCCGCTACCAAGCGGTGGCGCCTGGTGGAGATCCTCGAAAAGGCCAAGTAAATCCGCTGCCGGGCATGCCCGGAGGGGATTCAGGAAAGGGTCCGCGTTCCTTGGGAGCGCGGGCCCTTTCCGCTTTTCTGCCGTTTCGGCTTGACGCAGGAAACGTGCTAAGATATTGAGTTTGTATGGCGCCTTATGTGCGTCATTCACCACCTCGTAAACAATCGTGCCACTGCATACTGCCCCGAGCAGGGTTTTCTGCAAGGGAAGCTGATGCTTGTGGCACGGGCGTTTAGGCCTGTTCTGGCAAAATCCAGGCAGGTCGAGAGACACCCCGATCAACCGTTCCGCAAGGCTCATTCCGTATGCATGATTTCGGTCTGAGAACCGGCGCGACGCAAGGAGTAAAAATTGATTCAGCAGGAGTCGCGACTCAAGGTCGCCGACAACACGGGTGCTAAGGAAATCCTTACCATTCGCGTTCTCGGTGGATCCGGTCGTCGCTACGCAGGCATTGGCGACGTCATCGTCGCAACCGTCAAGGACGCTATTCCGGGCGGAAACGTAAAGAAGGGCGACGTCGTCAAGGCTGTCGTCGTTCGTACCAAGAAGGAACGCCGCCGTGCGGATGGTTCCTACATCAAGTTTGACGAGAACGCAGCTGTGATCCTGAAGAACGACGGTGACCCCCGTGGTACCCGTATCTTCGGCCCGGTTGGTCGTGAACTTCGCGACAAGAAGTTCATGAAGATCGTTTCGCTGGCCCCGGAGGTGCTTTAGTCCATGGCTAAGATCAAGAAGGGTGACCTCGTTCAGGTCATCACCGGCGCCAAGCAGGAACGCGGCGGAGACCGCGGCAAGCAGGGCAAGGTCCTGCGCGTATTCCCCGCCACCAACCGCGTTTTGGTAGAGGGCATCAACCGCGTTACCAAGCACACCAAGGTCGGTCAGTCGCAGCGCGGCACCAAGACCGGTGGCATCGAGGTCGTTGAGGCACCGATCCACGTTTCCAACGTTGCTCTGGTTGACCCGTCCACCAAGAAGCCGACCCGCGTTGGTTTCCGTCTCGACACCGTTGAGAAGGACGGCCGTACCAAGACCGTTCGTATCCGCGTGTCCAAGGCCACCGGGAAGGACATCTAATGACTGAGACTCTCGAGACTCCAGTGAAGATCGTTCCGCGTCTGAAGACGAAGTACGCAGAGACCATCAAGAAGTCCCTGCAGGACGAGTTCAACTACACGAACGTGAACCAGGTTCCCCGCCTCGTGAAGGTTGTTGTGAACATGGGTGTTGGAGATGCCGCCAAGGACTCCAAGCTGATCGACGGCGCCGTCCGCGACCTCACCCTGATCACCGGCCAGAAGCCGCAGGTAACCAAGGCCCGCAAGTCGATCGCACAGTTCAAGCTGCGCGAAGGCATGCCGATCGGCGCACACGCAACCCTGCGTGGCGACCGCATGTGGGAATTCGTGGACCGTCTGGTATCGCTGGCACTGCCGCGTATCCGTGACTTCCGCGGCCTCAACGGCAAGCAGTTCGATGGCAACGGCAACTACACCTTCGGTCTGACCGAGCAGGTTATGTTCCACGAAATCGACCAGGATGCCATCGACCGCGTACGCGGTATGGACATCACTGTCGTTACCACTGCCAAGACCGACGACGAAGGCCGCGCGCTGCTCAAGGCGCTTGGTTTCCCGTTCAAGACTGAAGACTAACTACGTAACAGGTCCGGCAGCGCCGGCTCGTAAGAGCAAGCGCAGCGGAAACCGTTACGAGGAAGGGCTATAGCCCAAATGACTATGACAGATCCTGTCGCAGACATGCTCACGCGTCTGCGCAATGCAAACTCGGCATACCACGAGTCCGTGACCATGCCGTACAGCAAGCTGAAGGCACGCGTTGCCGACATCCTGAAGGCAGAAGGTTTCATCGCTGACTGGAAGGAAGAGGACGCAGAGGTTGGCAAGAAGCTGACCATCAGCCTCAAGTTCGGTCCGAACCGCGAGCGTTCGATCGCTGGTGTCCGCCGCATCTCCAAGCCCGGCCTCCGCGTTTACGCGAAGTCCACCAACCTGCCTCACGTGCTGGGTGGCCTGGGTATCGCAATCCTGTCCACCTCTTCCGGCCTCCTGACTGACAAGCAGGCCGGCAAGAAGGGCGTGGGCGGCGAAGTCCTCGCGTACGTCTGGTAACGGGAAAGGAAGAGAATAATGTCACGTATTGGACGTCTCCCCATCACCGTTCCTGCCGGCGTTGAGGTCAAGCTCGATGGCTCGGTCATCAGCGTCAAGGGTGCCAAGGGCGAGCTGAGCCACACTGTAGCCAGCCCGATCGAGGTTTCCCTGGACGAGAACACCCTGACGGTCACCCGCCCGAACGACGAGCGCAACTCGCGTTCGCTGCACGGCTTGACCCGTACCCTGATCGCCAACATGATCCAGGGCGTCACCGAGGGCTACGAGAAGAAGCTTGAAATCGTCGGTACCGGTTACCGCGTTCAGGCCAAGGGCGCTGACCTGGAGTTCGCTCTGGGCTACAGCCACCCGGTCAACGTCTCTGCTCCGGAAGGCATCACTTTCGCGGTAGAGGGCCCCACCAAGCTCTCGGTTTCGGGTATCTCCAAGCAGCAGGTCGGCGAGGTTGCTGCCAACATTCGCAAGCTGCGCAAGCCCGACCCCTACAAGGGCAAGGGTGTCCGTTACGCCGGCGAAGTCATCCGCCGCAAGGTCGGAAAGGCTGGTAAGTAAACCATGGCCATCGCAATTAACAAGAAGCGTTCGAACAAGAGCAAGTCTGCTGCCCGCAGCCGTCGCCAGCTTCGTATCCGCAAGCGCATCACCGGTACGGCTGTACGTCCTCGTCTGGTCGTCAACCGTTCGGCACGTCACGTATTCGTCCAGGTTGTCGATGACAGCAAGGGTGTAACCGTGGCTTACGCTTCCACCCTGGAAGCTGACCTTCGCGCATTCGACGGAGACAAGACTGCCAAGGCCAAGCGCGTTGGTGAACTCGTTGCCGAGCGTGCCAAGG
Source organism: Paenarthrobacter sp. NPDC089322 (assembly GCF_040684895.1). NCBI lineage: Bacteria > Bacillati > Actinomycetota > Actinomycetes > Micrococcales > Micrococcaceae > Paenarthrobacter > Paenarthrobacter sp. NPDC089322. Next base: position 156,702 of record NZ_JBFBGW010000005.1, on the reverse strand, counting down.
CTGCCGGTATCGAAGCTGTTGTCTTCGACCGTGGCGGTAACAAGTACCACGGCCGCATCGCCGCCGTCGCTGACGGTGCCCGCGAAGGTGGGCTGGCACTGTGACCGCTGAAAATAACGAAAAGGACATTCAGGTGACTGAAGCTGTAGCTGCTGAAGCAACTGAGACCGCTGCCGCTACCGATGACCGCCGCGGCGGACGTCGTGGCGAGCGCGGCGAGCGTGGCCAGGGCCGCGGCGACCGTGGTGGCCGTGGTGGCCGCGATGGCGGCCGTGAAGCCGAGAAGAGCCAGTTCGTAGAGCGCGTTGTAACCATCAACCGCGTTGCCAAGGTCGTCAAGGGTGGTCGTCGCTTCAGCTTCACCGCACTCGTCGTCGTTGGTGACGGTAACGGACTGGTCGGCGTTGGCTACGGCAAGGCCAAGGAAGTTCCTGCTGCTATCGCAAAGGGCGTTGAAGAGGCCAAGAAGTCCTTCTTCCGCGTTCCCCGCGTTGGCAGCACCATCCCGCACCGCGTGCAGGGTGAGGCTGCTGCAGGCGTTGTCCTGCTTCGCCCGGCTTCCGCCGGTACCGGTGTTATCGCCGGTGGTCCGGTCCGCGCCGTACTGGAGTGCGTGGGTATCCACGACATCCTCTCCAAGTCGCTCGGTTCCTCCAACGCGATCAACATCGTCCACGCGACCGTTGACGCCCTGAAGCAGCTCGAAGAGCCCGCTTCCGTGGCTGCCCGCCGTGGCCTGCCGCTGGACGAGGTTGCTCCTGTTGCTCTGGTGCGCGCGCTCCAGAACCAGAAGGCAGGTGTCTAGTCATGGCTAAGAACCTGACTCCCTCCGACGCAAAGTTGGAGATCACCCAGATCAAGGGCGTCATTGGCGCCAAGCAGAACCAGCGCGACACCCTTCGGTCCCTCGGCCTGAAGCGCATCGGACACACCGTTGTCCGTGACGCCGACGCCGTGACCGTTGGAATGCTCAACACGGTTCCGCACCTCGTGAATGTTGAGGAGGCGAAGTAATGGCAGAGAACGAGACCGCTGAAAAGCAGAACGCCCTGAAGGTCCACCACCTGCGTCCTGCTCCTGGTGCCAAGACCGCCAAGACCCGTGTTGGTCGTGGTGAAGGCTCCAAGGGTAAGACCGCCGGTCGTGGTACCAAGGGTACGAAGGCCCGCTACCAGGTTAAGGCTGGCTTTGCCGGCGGCCAGCTGCCGCTGCACATGCGCCTGCCGAAGCTGCGCGGCTTCAAGAACCCGTTCCGGGTTGAGTTCCAGGTCGTGAACCTGGACAAGCTCAACGAGCTGTTCCCGGAAGGTGGCGCTGTTACCGTTGAGTCCCTCGTGGAGAAGGGTGCCGTTCGCAAGAACCAGCCCGTCAAGGTGCTGGGCACCGGCGACATCACCGTCAAGGTCGACGTCACCGCCCACGCTTTCTCTTCCAGCGCTGCTGAAAAGATTGCTGCAGCAGGCGGAAGCACCACTGCTCTCTAAGAGTCAGTGGAGCGGATTCCCGCTGTAAAAAGATCCCGGTACGCGGGGCTTCGGCCCCGTTTACCGGGATTTTTTTCGTGATTGTGGACTCTCGATTATTACGACGGCGTCACAAGCAGCTAGACTCGGTTGTTGGGTTTCATTGAGCCCATCCACATCCTTGTACTTTCAACTCAGGAGGACGCTTGCTAAGCGCATTCGGCCGGGCGTTTCGGACGCCTGATTTGCGACGCAAGTTGTTGTTCACGCTGGGAATCATCACAATCTTCCGCTTGGGAGCTTTCATCCCCTCGCCTGGTGTGAACTACCAGAATGTCCAGCAATGCTTGATTACCGGTGACACCTCGCAGGGGATTTACCAACTGGTGAACCTCTTCAGTGGCGGCGCGTTGCTGCAGGTTTCCGTTTTTGCCCTGGGCATCATGCCCTACATTACGGCGAGCATCATCGTGCAGTTGCTCCGGGTAGTCATTCCCCGGTTCCAGCAGCTCTACGAAGAGGGCGCATCGGGGCAGTCAAAGCTGACCCAGTACACCCGTTACCTCACCATTGCGCTGGGCCTCCTGAACGCAACCACGCTGGTGTCGTTGGCGCGATCCGGCCAGTTGCTGCCTGGCTGCAACCTGCCCATCATCCCGGATGAGAGCATCATCGCCACCATCCTGATCATCATCACGTTGACGGCCGGCACCGGCCTCATCATGTGGATGGGCGAGCTCGTCACGGAAAAGGGTGTGGGCAACGGTATGTCGCTGCTCATCTTCACCTCCATCGCTGCCAGCTTCCCGGGTTCGCTCGGTGCCATCTGGGAGTCGAAGGGCCCGGCGACCTTCTTCACCGTCCTTGCTGTCGGCCTGCTGACGGTCGCGCTGGTGGTTTTCGTGGAGCAATCGCAGCGCCGCGTCCCGGTCCAGTACGCCAAGCGCATGATCGGACGCCGCACCGTGGGCGGCACGAGTACCTACATTCCCATCAAGGTGAACATGGCCGGCGTCGTGCCCGTCATCTTCGCTTCCTCCATGCTGTACCTGCCGGGCCTGATTGCGCAGTTCAACCAGCCCGCTGCAGGAGAGCAGATGGCGCCGTGGGTTGAGTGGATCAACAACAACCTCACCCGTGGCGACCACCCCATCTACATGGCGCTCTACTTCGCCATGATCGTGTTCTTCACCTACTTCTATGTAGCCATCACCTTCAACCCTGAAGAAGTGTCGGACAACATGAAGAAGTACGGCGGGTTCATTCCGGGCATCCGGGCGGGTAAACCGACCGCGGACTACCTGCAGTACGTGCTTTCCAGGATCACCTTGCCTGGAGCCCTCTACCTGGGCTTCGTGGCGTTGATTCCGCTGGTGGCACTCGTCCTGATCAACGCCAACCAGAACTTCCCGTTTGGTGGCACGTCAATCCTGATCATGGTGGGTGTCGGCCTGGAGACCGTCAAGCAGATTGATGCGCAGCTACAACAACGTCACTACGAAGGGCTTTTGCGATGACGAGAATGCTGATCATTGGACCTCCGGGTTCAGGCAAGGGTACGCAGGCTGAACGGATTTCCGAGCGCCTCGGCGTGGTTGCCATCTCCACCGGCGACATCTTCCGTGCCAACGTCAAGGGTCAAACCCCGTTGGGCATCGAAGCGAAGAAGTACATGGACGCCGGGGACTTTGTCCCGGACAGCGTCACGAACAACATGGTTCGGGACCGTCTCAGCCAGGACGACGTGGAGAACGGTTTCCTGCTGGACGGTTACCCCCGGACCACCGCGCAGGTTGACTACCTCGACCAGATCCTCGCTGAAGGTGAGCAGGTGCTCGACGTCGTGCTCCAGCTGACCGCGGACGATGAAGAACTGGTGACCCGCCTCCTTGGCCGTGCGAAGGAAACCGGACGCTCCGACGACAATGAAGCCGTCATCCGTCACCGGCTGGACCTCTACCACGAGCAGACCGAGGCTGTAGTGGCAAAGTACGCTGAGCGCGGCATCCTCACGCAGGTTGATGGCATCGGCGGCATCGACGAAGTTACCGACCGCGTGCTGACGGCAATCGAGTCGGCAAAGGCTGTCTAAGCGGTTTTCCACATAGCCGGTCTTCCGGCGGTGGAGTGAAGGGTGTGTCCCGTACCATGGTGCGGGACACACCCTTTTTCGTTTCGCGGCAGAGTGTTGGGGGACCGCATGCAAACAGCTCTTTCAGGACGCAGCAGGATTGCGGGTTTGGAGGTGTATCTGCCTCCGGAGCGCCTGGACACTGCCACGGTCGAGCGGCGCATTGCGGAGTCAAGTCCTCACTTCCGGGTTCCGAAGGGCCTGATTGCCAGGGTCACGGGGATTCGTTCCCGGAGCGTCATGGCGGATTCCGAGCAAGCCTCGGACCTGGCAGCCAACGCCGCGGCCAAGGTCCTGGCTGAATGCGGGCTTCAGGCCCCGGACATAGATCTGCTGATCTTCGCGTCCGCGAGCCAGGACATGGTTGAGCCGGCGACCGGACACATGGTGGCCGCCAAACTGGGGCTGTCCTGTCCGGTGATGGACGTCAAGAATGCTTGTAACAGCTTCCTCAACGGACTCGAAGTCGGAGACGCGCTGATAGCTGGGGGCCGCTATGCCCGTATCGTCGTGGTCACAGGGGAGTCGCCGTCGAGGGCCGTGCGCTGGACGATCCCGGACTTCGAAACTTTCGCTTCCAGTTTCCCTGGTTTCACCATGAGCGACGGCGGCGCTGCCGTGCTGCTCGAAGCGGCGCCAACTGCCGGTATGGCGGCGAGTAGCGCCGATGCGCCGGAAGGAATCCTTGGCGTCGCCTTCACTGCCCGGAGCAGCCATTGGTCCGTGGGTACGCTCGCGGCAGGTGGTTCAGCGCATCCCCGTGATCCCGAAGCCGGGTACTTCAGCATGGACGGAGAAAAGCTCAAGGACGCTTTTCTGGATCTGGGCTGTGATGTTCTTGACGAAACCCTGGCCCGGTTGGCGCTGCGATGGACTGATTTTGCTGTGGTCTGCGTACACCAGGTCAGCGCGCCGTATCGCGAAATTTTTGCTGAAAGGGCCGGCGTACCCCGGGAGTTGTTGGTCCCCACGGTGGAGGACTTTGGGAATCTCGCATCCGTGAGCCTGCCCCTCCAACTTAAGCTTGCCGTCGACACTGGCCGTTGTGGTCCCGGTGACCTCGTGGCGTTGGTCGGTCTTGCCGGGGGAGTGAGCCTTGGTATGGCAGTGGTGAGGCTATGACGGCAACACCTACCCGTGGGCTGTGCGTCGTCGTGCCGATGCTGAACGAAGAGAAGCTGGTGGCGCAGACCCTGGAGTCGTTGCGGGCCCAGGAGTATCAGGACTTCACCACCGTGGTGGTGGACAACGGTTCCACGGATCGCAGCTGCCAACTCGTGGCAGAGTATGCCGCTGCCCACCCCGCCATGGATCTCAGGCTGCTGCATGAGCCGGAGAAGGGCACGGGCGCGGCCGCGGATACCGGAATGCTCTTTGGCGTTGAGCATGGGGCCACGTGGCTTGCCCGTACGGACGCTGATTGTTTGGCCGCGCCCGACTGGACGGCGCACATCATCGCGGGCTTTGAGTCCGGCTTGGAAATGATCGCCGGCCGGCTGGTGCCGCGTTCTGACGAAGGGATCACCACGTGGGAACGGAAGATGATGCTGCTGGCCGTTGAGGTCGCCTCCTTTTTCGGACGGATCAGGCCCGGCAATCAAGGTGAGGGGTACTTGGGTCCCTACCAGATGCTTCCCGGCTGCAACATGGCAATCACCGCGGACATGTACCGTCGGTCAGGTGGGTTCCCACGCACCAGGATTGAAGACCTCCATGAGGACCGCGCCCTCTCCAACCAAGTTCGCCGGTTGACCCGCAACTACGGCTTACGGCGGGATGTTCTGGTGTATGGGTCCTCCAGACGTGTGAAGGCTTGGGGCCTCAAAAACACGCTGGCGTGGTACGCGGACCACAGATACCGACCCGAGCACGTGGATATCAGGTGACGTCCGCCGAGCCTGCCAAGCCAGCAGAGCGCGCCAAGCCAGCAGAACAGGCAAAGACCCCACAGCAGGCCAAGACTGCAGAGCAGTGGGAGCGGCGGGTGCAGCTTGGTGCCCATCCCGTGTTGTATCCGTTGATCCGAGGACTCGGCAGCTTGCGGCCCGTGCTTCGCCTGCCCGGACTTGGTGTGTTGGTCAGCGACGCCGCCTTGATGCGGCAGGTGCTCATGGACCATGAACGTTTCGTAAAAGACGGGCCGTCAGGTTCGGGCGCGCTGTGGACACCGGTGGTGGGCCCGCGTGCGCTGGTGAACATGGACGGCGCCGAACACCGGCAGCTGCGGCGGCGGCTGGCGGATCTGTTCACGCCGGGGTCGGTGGCGGGCATTGTGGAACCCGCCGCGTCAGAGTTGAATGCACGGATCAACGGGGAGTTGGACGCCGACGGTTGCGTTGACCTGGTGGATTGCGTCAAGGAGCTTGCCGGCGGAGTTATCTCGCGTCTTCTGGGGGTCCCGGACGACGTACCGGGACGGCTCCCCAACAAGGAGCTCTTCAATCTGGGCTCCTCCATCTCCTCCCTGGTCCGCTTGGGGCGTCCAACGCTGACGGTGAGGCAAGTGGCGAAGGGGAGGTCCGCCGTCGAGGTTTTGTCCGCTCCAGCCCGAACGGCTTACAGGGAGAGCGACCCTCTAACATTTCCGGGGCGTTTGCGGGAACTTGGCATGACCGAAGAAGAGGCCATGGGTATCATCAGCGCGTTCGTCATGGTGGGAACGGAAACATTGGTGTCCTTTATCCCGCGCTTGGTGGCATTGCTTGCTGACGGCGGCCGCCTCGAAGGCCTGGCTGAGGATAGGCAGGGCGTCCCTGGCGCAATAAATGAAGCGCTGCGCTTCACCGTACCTTCGCCGATGATGCTGCGGGATGCTGTTGCCGCATCGAATCTTGGCGGTACCGCAATCAGGGCAGGAGACCGGATCCTCCTGTCCACGGTGCACGCGTCCAAGAGCCTGGGCACGTTCGACTCCGGGCAGCCGATACCTCCGCAGGCACGGCAGCTGTGGTTTGGCGCAGGGCCGCACTTTTGCATCGGGATGCCCCTCGCCATGGCCGAGATCAACGCCACCTTGACGCTGCTGCTGGACAGGTATTCCCAGCGCCCGTGGTCCATCGTGTCCCGGCGCGTGAGCACGCGCGTGCTCATTCCGGGCTACCAAAGATTGGAGCTTGCCAATGCCCGATGACGTCACACCGGGGAGGACGCTCCAGGACACAGACCTGATCGCGGCAGTCTACGAGGCCGCTGAGCGCGTTCCCGACAACCTGGCCATCACAGCCCCGGGCAAGGAACGCCTTGCCAAGATGCTTAGCTGGGGGAAGCTGCAAGATAAGCGGGTCCACGCCGGTCCGAGCATCACCTACCGTCAGCTCCTGGACGGAATTGAAGCCACGTCGAGGCGCCTTCGCGAGGACGGGTTCGGGCGTGGCGAACGGATGTTGTTCTCCGTCCGCCCGAGCCCTGCTGCTTTCATTCTGGCGCTGGGTGCAGTGCGTGCCGGGGGCTCCGTGGTGTTCATCGATCCGGGCATCGGTCCTTCGCTTTTCCGTGACCGGGCCGGGTTGGCGGGGCCGCGTTGGGCGGCTGCTGAATCCCTCCTTTATGCGCTCAGCACCAAAAGCCCTCTCCGCATACTCGCCCGCAGGCGGGGGTTGCTCTTGCCGGACTACGGTGCCATGGATGTCCGCCACTATTACTCCGGACCTTGGCTTCCTGGTGTGCCGCGCGGTGCCACGCCAGTCAAGCATCTGGCCATGTCGCGGCCACCTCATGAGGAAGGTGTCACGACCGCAGCCGGAAACCATGCGGCCCAGGAAGCCGTCATCATTTTCACTTCAGGCACCACCGGCGCCCCCAAGGGTGTGGTCCACACGCGCGGATCGCTGGCGGCCGGGTTTGAACAGCTCACCAGGAGATGCACCTTCCGCGAGGGCGACCGCATCCACTCCGAGCAGCTGATGATGGGCCTGCCTGCGCTCATTGCAGGAGCGCATTGGACCATGCCGGGGTATGGTTTCTCGGCGCACATCGATCCGCTTCGTTTGGCAAGCGAACTTGGGCCGGTGGTCGGCAATGCAGGTTCTTACGACGCCGCCACGCACCTTTTCCTGGTCCCTTCCCAATTGGCGCCCATCCTGGATGCGGTTGAGGACGGCAGCGTGACGCTCCCGTCCTCGCTGCGAACCGTGATGCTCGGCGCCGCCCCGGTCCTGGCCCCGTTCTTGAAGCGTGCCACCCATCTGCTTCCCGGCGTCGACTTCAAACTGATCTATGGCATGACCGAACTGTTGCCGATCGCCATCGCCGACGGACACGAGAAGCTGGCCTTTGCTTCAGGAGCCGAAGCCGAATTCACGGCCCCGGATGGCAGCGGAGAAGGTGACTTCCTCGGGGAGCCGCTACCCGCCGTCGGAATCCGGATTGCGGAAGACCGCGAGCTGTTCGCACGTGGGCCCAACATGTGCGCCGGTTATCTCGGTGAAGAACCGATGGTCGAGCACGGCACGGGAGACTTGGTGCGACTGGACCACGGATCAAACGGCCCTGGTTCAGGTTCCGGGAGGCTGGTGATGATCGGGCGCAAGAAGGACATGATCATCCGCGGGAAGACCAACATCTACCCGGCACTGTACGAACCTTTGATCGCGTCGCTTCCCGGTGTACAGCAGGCTTTGATGGTTGGAATTCCTGACGGGATCGGCGATGAAGCCGTATGGCTGGCCGTTGTGCCGCTCCAGCGTGAAGAACCTCAACGGCTCAAAGCGATGCTGCGACGACAGCTGCCCAAACTCATCGACGAGTCAGCGCTTCCCGACCACGTCGAAATCGTGGATCAGCTACCCGTGAGCGGGCGGCACAAGAAACCCGACCGCGAGGCGCTGCGTCGGCTTTTCGCCGAGTCGGGCGTTGACGCGAGTGCCGGAGAAGGCGCATGAGGATTGCAGTGACAGGCGCCACGGGGTTCATTGGTGGCGCCGTGGCAGCCGCGGCGGAATCCGAAGGCTGGGAGGTGATCCGCTTCGCCCGGCATCACGGAGAAGGACTGACGCATTGGGACATCAGGGGCTTGCCCCCCGCACGCTTGCCTCATGTGGACGCGGTAGTTCATGCAGCAGCACTCGTTGCCGACTGGGGCGACTCAAGGGCCTTCCATCACGCCAATGTGCTGGGGACCCGCGCTGTAGTTGAAGCCTTTGCAGGGACTCGCCTGGTGCACATCTCCAGTTCAAGCGTCTACCCCTGGTGGCGGCCGTGCGTTGACAGGGGTGAGGAAGAAGTAAGTACGAACCACCTGAATGCCTACGCACGCAGCAAGGCGCTCGCCGACGTCGAAGCCCGCAGCCACGGTAACGCCGTTGCCCTCAGGCCCCATGGCGTCTATGGCTCCGGTGACCGGACCTTGCTGCCCCGGCTCATCAACAACATCCAGCGGGGCCGTTTGCTCACTGTGGGACATCCTGGTGTCCAACATCAGCTGACGAATATAAGCAACCTCGTAGCCGCGGTGCTCGCGGCCTGCCGCGCCGAGCTTCGGGGAGCGGTCAATGTGGCCGATGCCGAGCCCGTGCTCCTGGCAGATGTGCTCCGCCAGGTGCTGGATGAAACAGGCCATCCTCAGACGCGGATCCGGTACATTCCTTGGTCGGCCGCGATGGCGGTGGCGGGAGCATCCGAGGCTTTGGCGTTGTGTACCGGCCGGGCACCGCGGCTGACGAGGTACGCGGTGAGCCAGTTGGGCCAGGACCGTACCTACCGCTTGGACCGGCTCCGCGAGGGCCCGGGAGTGGAGCCAATTTCGACCACGCTCGCTGATGCGGGAAAATGGTTGGAGCGTGGGGCCTGATCGGCGCCCACAGGAATCTTTAGAGGAGAACATGGCGTTCGGTCAGCCCCGCATCGAGTACAAGACCAACGAGCAAATGCGCAAAATGCATGAGGCCGGTTTGGTCCTTAGCCGAGCACTGGACGCTGCTGTGGCAGCTGCCATTGCAGGAGTCACCACGAAGGACCTGGATGACGTCTTCGCCGCTGTCCTCAATGATGCCGGCGCCAAGTCCAACTTCCTCGGGTATCACGGCTTCCCGGCCACCATTTGCACGTCAGTCAATGAGGAAGTGGTTCACGGCATTCCCGGCGGCCGCGTCCTGCAGGACGGGGACATCATTTCCATTGACGGCGGCTGCATCGTGGATGGATGGCACTCGGACTCAGCCCGCACAGTCATTGTGGGCACCGCGGACCCCGAGGACCAGCGTCTTTCCGATGTCACTGAGGCCGCGATGTGGCGTGGCATTGCAGCCCTCGCCAAGGGCAAGTTTGTGGGCGACATCGGCAACGCCATCGATGACTATGTTTCCTCGGTGCCGGGCAAACCGCTTGGAATCCTTGAAGACTACGTTGGCCACGGCATCGGGTCCGAAATGCACATGGCGCCGGATGTCCTGAACTACCGCACCAATCACCGCGGTCCGAAGATCCGGCCCGGCCTTTGCCTCGCGATTGAACCCATGCTGGTCCGTGGCGGCATTGAGACAGCCACGCTGGACGATGACTGGACTGTTGTCACCACCGACGGAAAGCGTTCGTGCCAGTGGGAGCATTCGGTAGCCGTGCATGAGAAGGGCATCTGGGTACTGTCCACCCCGGATGGAGGCGCCGCGCGGTTGGCGCCACTCGGCGTCGTACCTGTCCCGATCCCGTAAAAGTACTGGCTGGTCGGTAGCTCCCAGCCCTTGGCACAGCCACAACTCCCGGTTCGTTCTTTGGCCCGTTTCCACGTTGCCGATCCCTTTGGGCAAACGGCATCCAGGGCAGACGGCATCCCAGTGCAGACGTGGAGAATGGAGCCATGAATGCGATCACCGATGTTGCAGGTATCCGGGTTGGGCACGTGCAGAAGAACGACGAGGGGTGGCTGAGTGGCGTGACCGTGGTCCTGCCGCCGCCGGGAACCGTCGGATCAGTGGATGTGCGGGGCGGTGGTCCGGGGACCCATGAGACGGATGCCCTCGACCCCACCACGCTTGTGCCCACGGTTGATGCTGTGGTGTTGACCGGCGGCAGTGCCTTTGGGCTGGCATCGGCGACGGGCGCGCAGCGTTGGTGTGAGGAGCAGGGGAGGGGATTCGCCGTTCCCGGGACCGTGGTGCCCATTGTTCCGGCCGCGGCCATTTTCGACCTTGGCCGCGGTGGTGACGTCCGAGCCCGACCCGACGCCGACATGGGCTACCAGGCAGTTGCCGCAGCGTTCGCCTCAGGTGACCATGCCGCCGTCGAACGTGGCAACGTGGGTGCCGGAACCGGAGCGCTTGTTGCCCGCGGCCAGTACAAAGGGGGAGTGGGTACGTCCTCGATCACGCTGGAGAGCGGAGTGATTGTGGGCGCCATTGCCGTGGTCAACGCCTTGGGATCGCCATTGGGGCTGGGCCTCCGCGAGACGCACGGTGACGCTGGCCCGCAAGGCCTCAACACCACACTCGTCGTCATCGCAACGAATGCGGCATTGGACGTGGCCGAGTGTAAGCGGACGGCGGCCTCGGGGCATGCCGGGTTGGCCCGTGCGCTGGATCCATCCCATACCCTCGCCGATGGCGACACCGTGTTCGCGTTGGCGACTGGCGCCGTCGCGCTTGACCGCAGCAGTGAGCAGGCCCGGCAAGTGTCGCTGATTACGCTGCAAAGCGCGGCCGCCGAGGCCGTTCGACTGGCGATACTGGACGGCGTCGAGGCGGCAGAAAGTGTCACGACGCCGGCGGGCGAGTTCCCCGGATACCGCACCGTCGGGGAGTGACGAGTCGGGGCAGGTGCGCTACCATGATCGGATTTAACTTTCCTGCCTCATTGCCGTAGAGTTGTCTGTTGGTTGTCTGTACAGCCACGCCCTTTTCAGTGTCGTGGTTTCCTGGCGGCCAAGCAAACAAAAAACGTCCGCGGGATCGCCGGTGCCTACCGGAGGACTGCGGCAAACAACAGTTAGCGGAGGATATGGCCAAGAAGGACGGGGTCATTGAGATCGAGGGCGTTGTGACTGAGGCGCTGCCCAACGCGATGTTTCGTGTTGAGCTCACCAACAAGCACGTCGTTCTCGCACACATCTCTGGGAAGATGCGTCAGCACTACATTCGAATCCTCCCCGAGGACCGCGTAGTGGTGGAGCTGAGCCCATACGACCTCACTCGTGGTCGTATCGTCTACCGCTACAAGTAAATTGCTGGGCGGCAGGCAATAGTGCCAGGCCGCTCCAGCAGATCAACTGCAAAACACGCAAAGGAACGCCATGAAGGTCAAGCCGAGCGTCAAGCAGATCTGCGACAAGTGCAAAGTGATCCGCCGTAACGGCCGGGTCATGGTGATCTGCGAGAACCCGCGCCACAAGCAGCGCCAGGGCTAATTCCCACTCGGGAATCAGCGCCCGCAAGGGCAAACCTGGGTTGCTAACCCACGCAAGTAAATAAAGGCAGCACAAGCTGAGCTGGGACAGAAGTACAGAGCCCGGACAGCGTACCCCCGGTCGGAGGCTGGGGCCACACGGACTGTGTGGGTGTACTGCCTACGACCTCCGGTTTATTCAAGGAGTACCGCCACTATGGCTCGTCTCGCTGGCGTAGACATTCCCCGCGAAAAGCGGTTGGAAATTGCGCTTACTTACATCTACGGCGTGGGCAAGACCCGTGCACACGAAACCCTGGCTGCCACCGGCATCAGCGCTGACGTTCGCGTCAAGGACCTGACTGACGCCGAGCTGGTCCAGCTGCGTGACTACATTGAAGGCAACTACAAGGTTGAGGGTGACCTTCGCCGCGAGGTAGCCGCTGACATCCGCCGCAAGGTTGAGATCGGCAGCTACGAAGGCCTGCGCCACCGCAAGGGCCTGCCCGTACGCGGTCAGCGTACGAAGACCAACGCTCGTACCCGCAAGGGCCCGAAGCGTACCGTCGCCGGCAAGAAGAAGGCCGGACGTTAATCCCTCGGGATTGACCTGGTTTTCCCCCGATAACTTTCTGTAGGAGAAACAATGCCCCCGAAGACTCGTGGAGCGGTCCGTAAGCCGCGTCGCAAGGATAAGAAGAATATTGCGCTTGGCCAGGCGCACATCAAGAGCACCTTTAACAACACCATCGTGTCCATCACGGACCCGACTGGCGCTGTAATCTCCTGGGCTTCCGCCGGTGAGGTTGGCTTCAAGGGCTCCCGTAAGTCCACCCCGTTCGCTGCCCAGATGGCTGCCGAAGCTGCTGCAAAGCGTGCTCAGGAGCACGGTCTGCGCAAGGTTGACGTTTTCGTCAAGGGCCCGGGATCCGGACGCGAGACCGCAATCCGTTCGCTTCAGGCCGCCGGCCTCGAGGTTGGCTCCATCCAGGACGTCACCCCCAGCGCCCACAACGGTTGCCGCCCGCCGAAGCGCCGCCGCGTCTAATTAGGTTTTACCTGCCTGCCGGCCGGGCCTGCTTGTGAATGGTTTTCCGATCACAAGCATGGTCCGGCTGGCCGGGCTGGAAACCGAAGCCGATTTCCACCACCTGTGTTGCGTCATATAGCGGATGCTCGCCGAAAGGAAACCTAAGTGCTCATTGCACAGCGCCCCACCCTGTCCGAAGAAGTTGTAGCCGAGAACCGCTCCCGTTTCATCATTGAACCGCTGGAGCCGGGCTTCGGTTACACCCTCGGAAACTCCCTCCGCCGTACCCTGCTCTCCTCCATCCCCGGTGCCGCTGTAACCAGCATCCGGATCGATGGTGTGCTGCACGAGTTCACCACGGTTCCGGGTGTCAAGGAAGATGTCACCGAGATCATCCTGAACATCAAGAACCTTTCGGTTTCCTCCGAGCACGATGAGCCGGTTGTTGCGTACCTGCGCAAGCAGGGCCCCGGAGTCGTCACCGCCGCGGACATCGCTCCTCCGGCCGGCGTCGAATTCCACAACCCGGATCTGCACATTGCCACCCTCAACTCGAAGGGGAAGTTCGAGCTCGAACTGACCATCGAGCGCGGCCGTGGCTACGTTTCGGCAGCTCAGAACAAGTCCGGCGACTCCGAGATCGGCCGTATCCCGGTCGACTCGATCTACTCGCCGGTCATGAAGGTAACTTTCCGCGTGGAAGCTACCCGTGTTGAGCAGCGCACCGACTTCGACAAGCTCATTGTCGACGTCGAGACCAAGCAGGCAATCGCCCCGCGCGATGCCGTTGCTTCCGCAGGCACCACCCTGGTGGAACTGTTCGGTCTGGCCCGTGAGCTGAACACCGCAGCTGAAGGTATCGAGATTGGCCCGTCGCCGACCGACGCTGCGCTTGCAGCTGACATGGCCTTGCCGATCGAGGATCTGGACCTCACGGTCCGTTCCTACAACTGCCTCAAGCGTGAGGGCATCCACACCGTGGGTGAACTCGTTGCCCGCTCCGAGGCTGACCTGATGGACATCCGTAACTTCGGTGCGAAGTCCATCGACGAGGTCAAGGCAAAGCTCGTCGAACTGGGTCTGTCCCTCAAGGACTCCCCTCCCGGTTTCGATCTCGCAGCCCGCGCCGCAGCCATCGAAGAGGACGACGCCGCGTTCAGCGACGACGAGCTCTAAACAGCAGATCTTGGCCGCAGGGTCCAGTGATGGACCTGACCGGCTCTCATAACAGGAGAAATAACTATGCCTACCCCCACTAAGGGTCCGCGCCTCGGAGGCGGCCCGGCTCACGAGCGCCTGATGCTCGCGAACCTGGCAGCATCGCTCTTCGAGCACAAGCGCATCACCACCACGGTCACCAAGGCCAAGCGCCTGAAGCCGTACGCAGAGCGTCTGGTCACCTTCGCCAAGCGTGGCGACCTCGCTTCCCGCCGCCGCGTTCTCGGCCTGATCAGCAACAAGGGCATTGTCCACGAGCTGTTCACCGACATCGCCGGCGCTGTTGCCAACCGCGATGGTGGCTACACCCGCATCACCAAGATCGGCAACCGTAAGGGCGACAACGCTCCCATGGCTGTCATCGAGCTCGTTCTCGAGCCCGTATCCCCGAAGCAGGCCGTTGTTGCTGAGGCAACCGCTGCTGCCGCCAAGGCTGCTCCGGCTGACGAGGCTCCTGCCGCTGAGGAAGAGGTCGTTGAGACCGAAGCCGTAGAGGCTGAGGCTGCAGAGACTGAAGAGGCTCCGGCTGCTGAGGCACCCGAAGCAGAAGCTGCCGAGGCTGAGGCTGAAGAGGCTCCTGCCGACGAGGACAAGAAGTAATTCAGTAGACTTGAGTCTATGAACGAACAAAAACCCGCTGCCCCCGTTTTGGGGGGCGGCGGGTTTTTGCGTGTCCGGATGAATCTGTCCTATGACGGTGGCCCATTCAATGGCTGGGCCGTTCAGCCTGGACTCCGGACCGTGCAGGGTTCACTGGAGGAAGCGCTTGAGCTCCTGGTGCGGCGTCCGGTACGCGTTACGGTCGCGGGCCGAACGGATGCCGGTGTCCACGCCCGCGGCCAAGTGGTTCACGTGGACCTCTCGGACGCTGAGTGGCTGGGTTTGGCGAGGGGGCACGACGTCGATCCGTCCGTTTCGCTGTTGCGTCGCCTTCGTGGCGCCCTTAGTCGTGTCCTTGGGGACCTGACGGGTGCAATTGAAGTTCACGACGCCGCCCTGGCGCCTTACGGTTTCGACGCCCGCTTTTCTGCGTTGTGGCGCCGTTACAGTTACCGGATTGCCGACGGTACCGAACGTTGGGATCCGGTGCTGCGGGGGATCACGTTGTGGCACAAAGTGCCGCTGGACGTTTCCCTGATGAACCAGGGTGCCGCGCTCTTGTTGGGCCTCCAGGATTTCCGGTCCTACTGCAAACCCCGCGACGGCGCCACGACAATCCGCGAGCTGCAGAAGTTCGCATTTGAGCGCGGGGCCGACGGGATCATTGTTGCCACGGTCCAGGCGGATGCGTTTTGCCACAACATGGTGCGGTCCCTGGTGGGCTCAGCTTTGCGTGTGGGGGAGGGGCTGGAGCCTCCGGTGTGGCTGCATGAGCGGCTTCTTGCCCGTGCACGGGATCCGAAGTCTTTGCTCGCTGCGCCGCATCCACTGGTGTTGGAGGAAGTGGCATACCCTTCGGACAGTGAGCTGCTGGCGCGGGCTGAGTTGACGCGGGCGAAGCGGGAGTAGTGCTTTTGGCTGTTTCTGTGCCCGGGCATTGGAGGACCCCCTCCCGGCTCTGGGTACCGGAAGGGGGCCGTTATGGCCGTCCACGGTCTGGGATCCGTAAACGGCCGGTCTATTTGCCCGCGGGTCAGGATCAGCTGAAGGCTTGGATGATCTTGATGACTGCGGGCCCCAGAAGGACTATGAACAGCACCGGGAAGATGCAGAACAGCAAGGGAAAGAGCACCTTTACGGGAAGCTTCATTGCCTTCTCTTCTGCGGCCTGACGGCGCTTGACGCGTGCCTGCTTTGCCTGTGCACGCAGGACGTTGGCTATGCCGATGCCGTACTTGTCAGCCTGGATGACTGCGAGGACAAAGCTCCGGATGTCCGGAACGGCGCACCGTTCCGCCAAGGCCTCATATGACTCTTGCCGTGGTCTGCCGACCTGTATATCCTGCAGCGTCCGCATGAGTTCTTGAGGGAGTGGTCCTGATCCTTGAGAGGCTGCCCTTTCCATAGCTGACTCAAATCCAAGGCCGGCCTCAACTGAGATGAGCATCTGGTCGAGGGTGTTCGCGAACTCAAGCTTGATGGCTTCCTGTCGCTTGATCCCGGTGTTGTAAATCATGAGATCGGGAAGGAAATAAAGGAGCATCACCGCGAAAAGGGATATTCCAACAATGCCCGGGCCGGGGCTGACAAGAAATAGGAGTATTCCGGCAACTGACCCTGCAAGGGCGAGAGCCGGCTTCATCGCTATGAGTTTCGGCAAGGGCATGGATGCCGGTCGCCCAGCGAGGGCCAGCCAATGATCCAATTTTGCTTCGTAGCTTCCTGGAGTCAGCTTTCTGGCAACACCAAGCATGAGAGGTGGGCGCTTCAGGTTTACAGCCGTGCCTTGCGCGAATCCTGATCCAAGGTTGCTTTGGATAGCGACGATGCCCTTCCGGTCAAGGCTGAGCAAAGACCACGCGAAGTACGCGAGAGGCAGAACAATAACGGCAATGATCAGCCAGACTATGGGAGTCATGAGCCCTGCCTCCTAGAACTTGATCTTCACTGTGCGGCTCATCCAGAAGCCGCCGATGACGAATAGGACTGCACTTACTACTACTAAGGCGATACCTATCGGGTGTTCGGCGAAGAGCCTCATGTAGCCGGGGTTCAACACGGACATGAAGAGTCCCACCGCGATGGGGAGAATCATCAGAACCACGGCGGACATCTTGCCCTCAGCGCTCAGGGCACGTACGTGTCCTTTGATTTCGCTGCGCTCCCTGATGGTTCCTGCGACCTGTTCGAGCACCTCGGCCAGGTCCCCGCCCACTTCCCGGTTAATCTGGATGGCTTGACCAATCCAACGGAAATCCTCGCTGTCCATACGTTGTGCGCAGTCGTCTATTGCCCGACGCGGATCCTGTCCGATCCTGACTTCGTTGACGATGCGGCTGAGCTCTTCCGATGTGGGGACTTGTGCCTCTTGGGCTGCTGCTTCCAACGACCTCATGATGCTGTGACCCACACGTAGCCCACCGATCAACATCTGAATCGTGTCAGTTAGCTGGGCATCGAACTTGGCGCGTCGTTTCTGAGTTCTTATTATCAACACCAATTTCGCAAGCAACGGCGCCGCGACTGCCAACAAAACCCCAATGAATATGTGGAAGAGCAAAGTGCCAATGACTGCCGAGACTATTGCGCTGGCAATAACCGTTACCGTGAAGTCGGCTGGCGAGTGCTTGACTCCGGCCTGGTAGAGAACTTCCCTGTTGAAGGGTCCACCCGAGCGACCCAGCGCAGTGTCCATGAACTGTACGGCTGTCTCGGATACCCGACCCACAGCTGAATTGTCGTGTGATACCTCGTAACGGCGACGCTCGATGGGGATGGTTCCGTTTCGAGGCTTTAGGACAAAGACAATTGTCAGGATGAGCGCCCCTATGCAAAGTCCGATGGCAGCGAAGAAGAGAACAGGAGAATCCATGGCTATCGCCTCCCAACGGGTTGCGCAACAACGCCGAAGGTGGCCGGCGAAACCTGGATGCCAAGTTCGGAAAACCGGTCAAGGAAACGGGGGCGGATTCCCGTTGGAACAGCCTTGCCCAGGAAACGGCCTTGAGCGTCCAAGCCAGCGGAGTAGTCGAAAAGAAAAGCATCCTGTAACGTCACGACTTCACCCTCCATGCCTTGTACTTCGGTCACATGAGTGACCCGCCGGCTTCCGTCACGAAGGCGCGTGACCTGGACGATGAGATCAACGGCGGAGGACACCTGTTCGCGGATGGCGCGCAGTGGCAGGTCCATTCCGGCCATGAGGACGAGTGTCTCCAAACGAGCTATGGCATCACGCGGGGAGTTTGCGTGGACCGTTGACAGGGAACCGTCATGGCCGGTGTTCATGGCCTGCAGCATGTCCAGGGATTCACCACCACGTACTTCGCCAACAATGATGCGGTCTGGTCGCATACGGAGAGAGTTCCGCACCAAGTCGCGGATGGTGACAGCACCTCTTCCCTCAATGTTGGCTGGCCGGCTTTCCAGCCTGACAACGTGTTGCTGTTGGAGTTGAAGCTCGACTGCGTCCTCGATGGTAACAATTCGGTCAGACTCAGGTATGAACGATGAGAGGACGTTCAGGAGCGTCGTCTTTCCGGTGCCTGTACCGCCTGAGACGATCACATTCAGGCGCGCTCGAACGCACGCACTCAACAAGTCAGCCATCTCGTGGCTCATGGAACCCCAGTCAATGAGATTCCTGACAGTGAGTGGGGTATGACTGAATTTCCTGATGGTGAGTGAAGGTCCGTTGACCGCCAGCGGAGGAATGATGGCATTGACGCGGGAGCCATCCTCCAAGCGGGCATCGACGAGTGGTGACGATTCATCAATGCGGCGCCCCACCTTGGAGACAATCCGTTCGATGACCTTTCTCAAGTGGTCGTCGGAACTGAACTGCAGGTCCGTCAAAGTCAAATGACCGTGGCGTTCCACGTAAATCTGGTCATAGCGGTTGACCATCACTTCGGTGATCGACGGATCTTCCAACAGACGCTGCAGCGGGCCAAAGCCCATGACCTCATCCGCAATCTCCCGGATGAGGCGTCGCCGCTCTTCCGGCGACAAGGGGACCTGCTCGTCATCGATGACGGCGGAAAGTTCATCCACTGCAAAGGTGCGAAGGTCCTCCTCGGAACTCGACGTGTCCCCGATACGATTGCCGATGCGCTCGAACAGTGCATTTGCGGCACGCTGCTTCAGGCCAGCCAACGCATCGACAGCAGGAGCACTTGGCGCTCCGCCAAGGAGCGGTGCTGCCGGGGAATGCGCTGGCAGTGAAGGGACGGGCGGGGTGACCTTGGCAGAGCTATCCTTGCCACCGTCGCCCGAAACATCGACACCAAGCGGAGTGTTCTTTGAAAGCCTTTCCGACAGTTTCACGAGACCACAACCCTTCTGTGTTGCTTGCTCTGCGGTGCAGTGGCCAAGCGGGGATCAAAGCGTTCAACCAGTTTGCGAAGTCCCTTTGTGGCGGAGTCGCGCGTCGTCCCCTGAAGAACCGGCACGCCTCTGTTGGTTGAAAACGGCAGATTGCGGGACCTGGGGATGACCGTGTCAATTGGGACCCCGATGGTTGCTTCGACGTCCTGCACCGAGATGCCACTCTTCCTGTCGGCAAAATTCAGCACTGTATGCCGGCCCTGGGGAAGAAGTTGCAACTCTTTGAGAACGCTGAAACTCTTACGAAGACCCCGGATACTTGGGACGTCCATACCGCAGACCCACACTCCGTCGGTGGCAAGCTCAAGTGTTGCCAGGCAGTGTTCGCCCAAGCCGGGAGCGGTGTCCACAACGACGTATTTGAATTCCGTCGCCAGCTGGTTCAGAAGGCGGGACACGTGCTCGGCTGTGATGTAGTCCGATTCGGAAGGTCTGCTCGGAGCACACAAAGCGTAGATGCCGGCAGGATGCACCGTCAGGAAGGCTTTTAGGACCATGGAGTCCTGGGCCGCAGAACCGTGCACTGCTTCAGTGATAGAGTGTTCCGGCTCGAGCAGGAGACCGGACGCCACATCTCCGAATTGCAAATCCAAATCCACGATGACGACGCTCATCGGAGCGACGGCTCCCAGCCCCACGGCCAGATTGGTTGCAACGGTTGTCTTGCCTACCCCGCCCTTCGGAGACATTACGGCAATGACCCGTCCTCGTTCATGCCCTGGCTCGGCCGCAGGCTGCATACCCCGCCGTCGGCTCGCCGCAGCGAGGCAGGCGCGCTCCAGAAGGACGCGGAGCTCATTCACCTCGATCTCGGGGGATATGACATCCCGGACGCCGGCATGCATGGCGCGCAAAACAAGATCGGGCTCAGGCTCGGAGACGAGGAGGAGGCTGATCTCGGGATACTGGAGATCGAAGACGGTCGCCAGCTTCAGCGCGTCGTCCGATTTCACGCCGGGACCCAAAATCATGACCTCGGGTGGGGCACCTGTCAGTCGCTTGAAGACATCGTCGGTGCCACCTTGCAAAACCTCGGGTGACAGGGTCTCCAGGTCTCCATGGAGCGCTCCAGTAATGGCTTGTCGGACACGGGATTCAAAGTCCCTGACTGCAGTGATCGCTACGAAGCGGCTCATTGGACCAGCCCTCCGAAAGTCGTCGTGGGCGGGTCGCCTTTCACGGTCTTGTCGGTCTGCTTAGACAGCCACAGCGTTCCAAACTCTGCGCCAAAGACCATCTTGGCGGCGTTTGCGTCACTAAGGGCAACGGTCACGTAGGCCGATCCGTTAGGTAATGCGACGCCCTTGTCCGTGCCTGCTGACTTTTCGGCGTCGGGTGCCGCTTGTTGAACAGCCGTCACAAGCACATCGTGATAGAGCAGCTCCGTGAAATCTTTCCAGCCGGTGAGATGGGCAGGAAGATTGGCACCTGCCGGGATGGCTTCATCCAACTTGAACGAGGCAAATACAGTGACGGTGTCACCCGCTTCAATGCGACCTCCCAGAATACGCTCAGGAGCCAGAACGAACGTGGCTTCCTGCAAGCCCTCAGGAACAGGAACGGTCCCAGGTACCAATTCGTTGGGGTTCACCAGCTTGACGCCAAGCAATTGTTCGCCGGGCTGCAAATCGACGCTGGTGACCTTGCCCTTTTGGTCGCCCAAGGCACTGATTGTTCCCTGCGCCACCGCCGTTTGGGGCAAAGTTTCAGTTGTTACTTTGTTTCCGAGCTCCTCGACCTTGGTTCCGGCCGGGATGGGTTCTTTGACGACGAGTACATTTACGGGTTCGAGCCCTTGCTGCGCCCGCTTATCGGCCCCCTGCACATAGGTAACCAATAAGACGGTGCCAATGACTGCCAACAGCAGTGCGGCAATGCCTCCCAGTAGGCGTGCTTTCACTTTTACTCCTTGCAAATTATAGGAATGGTGAGTTGCCGTGTCAGATGCGGCTACTCGGTGAGCGAGACAACGGAGGCCCCATAATTAGGGATGCCTGGCGTCACTTGCATGCCCTCTTCGAGTGATACGAAGCGGGTGAAGAACCCCTGAAGCCCCCGGCAATTTCCGTTGCAACTTGGAGCAAGAGGGTCCACAACGGCCCCAGAGCCGCTGAACTTGTAACCGGTTACCTGGAATGCCGCGAAACCTATAAGTGTGTATTCCGCATTGCTTCCGTTACCGGTAGCTGAATCGAAGAGGGGTATCAATGCCGGCTCATTCATGATGTTTGCCAGGGCAGTGTTGCAGCCGGTTGCGTTCGGGAAGTGGTTGCCTGTTTGTCCATCCACGGTTGCATCAAGGTCGATGTCCGTTGTGCAGCCCGTATCAGTGAGTAGCCAGCCGAAACCACCAGGTTGATATCCGTTTTGCGCAGCACAGCCGGGCACCGTGGGTGCATTCTCGTCGTACCTGAGGAGGATATGGGTTGGTGTCGGGTCGCCTGTGAAGGTCCCCGTGGAGTTCAAGGATGCAAGTTGCGTTGCTGAGAGGTACTTCTTGAAGACACACTCGCTGACGGTCCAGGGAAGCGTGGTGGCCGTGGAAGGTGCACCCCACGAGGCTTCTGCAGCCGCGCCCACTTCGGCGGTGTCGTACCCCAACGCCCTGGCAAACAGGAGCGTGAGATTGTCTTCTCCGTTGGTACGGGCGTTTGTGACGACGCGAACGGTGGTCGCCGCCGGAAACGAGACGACGGCTCCGCTGGATGCATCGTTTGCATTGTTATTGGCGAAGAAGTCAGCAGTCCCGGAACTGTCGCCGCAGCTGCCGTTGGCGCAATCCGAAGCGACAGCCAAGGCTGCGGCATCGGCACCGTTCTGTAACTGTGCTTTCTCCGCATATACCGCGCCCACATCTACAGCCAACGCGGCGAAGCCGAGGAGAACCACCATGGAACCAGCGACCAAAACCGCAACGGCACCTCGCTCGCCGGACTCATTGGTACCAGCCGCAACCACCATACGGGCTCGGAATTTCGCTAACCACCGCATCTCATCACCCCGACACCTGTCATATTGATTGGGAAGATGCCGGATCCACCGAAGAAGCCGGCGTCCAGAAAACCGGTCATGGACTGCAAAGAAACGCTTGTCGTTACTTCTACGTTGGACCCGGGCGCACAGCTTGAAGCGTTGTCTGAGACGGTGACACCCAGACCATCCAGCGCCGGCGCGGCCGCCAAAGCTGCGCCGGAGACGTCCAAGCTGCCGTCCTGGTAGTGCACCGCTGCATGGCGCGCACCTTCACGCGCAGCCTGCGTGAGGGAAACCTGGACGTTGTAGGCGCGCCCGAACTCCATGATTCCGAACAGGATTAGCAGCAAAAGTGGCAGTATGATGGCCAATTCCACGGCCGCGGCGCCACGCTCATTTGTTTTGGATTTCACATCCGTCTCCAAGTCCCAGATCTCAACAGAATGTGCCCTTAAAGCAACGGGTTGGTCGTGGTTGCCAAACGGCAGCCGCGACCAACCGCGTCACTGGCTGAGCCTAGAAGACGATGCCGTCGAAGAGGAGATCGACTCGAACACCAAGTGCGAAGGCGGCAACACCGACGACGACTGCGATGGCGGCGACCATGATGCCGTATTCAACCATCGTCGCGCCCTTCTCTTCCTTGGTGAAGCGGTCCTTGACGCCGGCGATGTACGAGGTGATGGTGAACATAAGTGCAGACATTGGAAAATTCCTTCCCAGAAATGAGTTTATTGTTGGGTGTTTCTTCTTTTATAGGTCCAGCAAATTATCGGAATTTGCTTCGATTCCCGAACTACCCCCATGTTGCTTTTAGCGGTTCGGAATTCGATAACTCAAGAATTCACCCTGGGCGTGCAGCTGGACAATGCGTAGTCGTACTCGAATTGCGCAAGGGGCAATTACGTGGACACCCGTAAGCGGGCACGGGAGTACTCAGTTTGTGGCCCGAAGCGGGCAGTCAACTACTTGGAATGAACAGCACCCTTACGGTTTCGAGGGCGCAAAGGAGGCGTTGCGGGGCCTAAGAAAGACGCCTACTGAAGTACCAGGATCACGCTTATAGCGGCAATGACCATCGCGGGTCCATGAGCTGATTCGGCGGGTTTTTCCGCGCCGCGCAGGCGCAACATCAGCACCGTGAGCACCCCGCCCACCACGAAACCCAGTAGTCCGCCGTACAGTACTTGCTTCCAACCCAAGTACCCCAAGTACAGTCCGATGGGTGCAGCAAGCTTCACATCGCCCATGCCAAGGCTCCTCGGGGAAATAAGTCCCAGAATCAGGTAGCCAAGGAACAGGATCACCCCTCCCGCGATGGCGCGAAACAGCTCAGGCCAGCCTGGAGCGAGGGCTGCGGCTACCACCAGCAGCACAATGCCGCCTCCAAGCAGGAGTAAAACTAGGGGATTAGGCAGCAGGTGCAGAGTGAAATCAATTCTTGAAAGCTGCACCCCAAGAACGGCCAATAAAAGGAATGCCGGCAGCTCGGAAGAATAACCGAAACGCCACGTAAGCAAAGCAAAGAGCAGCGCGGTGACTGCCGCCGTCGTGATCCGTACCTTAGGGGAGGGGAGTCCGCCGAGCCGCGGCAGCCGCCGGGCGATCAACCACTCCACGGCAGGGCTAAGGACCAGGCCCGCCAGGGCGGCGAGGAGTGGGAGGGCGGGTCCGTCGATCATCTCGTCTCCATCACTGCTACGTGCGACCCCGAGGGGCGGATACCCCATTTTGACCCGGAGGTCCCGCTGACGGTATTGTTTATAGTCGTTGTGCGTGTCCTATCTCGATGACACATGCCTTCTCGGGGATCCAGTTGCAGGGTCAGTAACTCAAGAGGCATATCGGGATTCCGGGATGACTGGTCTAAAGAGCCCTCACCTCTGCTCCGGTAACGCATACATAGTAGGTGCACGTCTCACTGCGTGCCGCCTAAAACATGAACGCCAGAACAAGAACGAGGCAAAACCGTGCGTACGTACACCCCGAAGCCCGGCGATATCAACCGCCAGTGGCACGTCATTGACGCCACCGACGTTGTCCTTGGTCGTCTTGCCAGCCAGACCGCAACACTGCTGCGCGGAAAGCACAAGCCGACCTATGCGTCCCACATGGACATGGGCGACTTCGTCATCATCATCAACGCTGAAAAGGTTGCCCTCACCGGCGCCAAGCTGGAGCAGAAGCGCGCATACCGCCACTCCGGTTACCCGGGCGGCCTGACCTCCGTCAACTACGCCGAGCTGCTGGAATCCAACCCGGTTCGCGCTGTTGAGAAGGCCATCAAGGGCATGCTCCCGAAGAACTCCCTCGCCGCTCAGCAGCTGGGCAAGCTCAAGGTCTACGCAGGCCCGGAGCACCCGCACGCTGCCCAGCAGCCGAAGACTTTCGAAATCACCCAGGTCGCCCAGTAGTCCTGGCCACCAAACAACTTTTATTCAAGGAGAATCGTGGCTCAGAACGAAGAACTGACCGCCGAAGGCTTTGACGCCGAGGAAAACCTGACCAGCTACACCTCTGAAAGCGCCCCCGCTGAGGATGCGCCCAAGAAGGAGCGCCCGGCACTGACGGTCGCCGGTGCAGCTGTTGGCCGCCGCAAGGAAGCCGTTGCACGCGTTCGCGTTGTCCCGGGTTCCGGCAAGTGGATCATCAACGGCCGCGAGCTGGCCAACTACTTCCCGAACAAGCTGCACCAGCAGGATGTCAACGAACCGTTCCGCGTTCTTGACCTCGAAGGTGCATACGACGTCATCGCCCGCATCCACGGCGGTGGCCCTTCCGGCCAGGCAGGCGCGCTGCGTCTCGGTATCGCTCGTTCCCTGAACGAGATCGACGTTGAGAACAACCGCCCCACCCTGAAGAAGGCTGGCTTCCTCACTCGTGACGCCCGCGTCATCGAGCGTAAGAAGGCCGGTCTCAAGAAGGCACGTAAGGCTCAGCAGTACTCCAAGCGCTAAACGCGCTTCCCCAAATCGTGGCCGCTGGCGCGACCACAATTTGGGGCCCGCAGCGCGTTTGACGCGCTCGGATCCACAAGCGCTAAACCGCGCTCACGCGAAAGCCCGTTCCGCCACTTTGGCGGGGCGGGCTTTCGCCGTTAATCAGTACTTGTGACGCTCCGACACGCGGCTGGCCGGGCGCTGTGCCGTAGTCGTCTAAACTTGAGCCGATGTCTAGATTATTTGGAACCGATGGCGTGCGCGGTCTCGCGAATGGACTGCTGACCGCCGAGCTGGCCATACAGCTCGCCCAGGCCGCCGCCGTCGTACTTGGCCATGACCGAACAACCGATGGCAAGCGGCCCCGCGCCGTCGTCGCCCGGGATCCCAGGGCAAGCGGTGAGTTTCTCGCCGCTGCCGTTGAAGCGGGGCTTTCCAGCTCCGGCGTTGACGTTTACGACGCCGGTGTGCTGCCCACGCCCGCCGCGGCTTACCTCGTGGCCGATCTCGACGCCGATTTCGGCGTCATGCTTTCGGCCTCCCACAACCCTGCGCCGGACAATGGGATCAAGTTCTTTGCCCGCGGAGGCCAGAAGCTTCCGGACGACGTCGAGGACGCGATTGAGGCGCAGCTTGGCAAGGAGCCCCAGCGACCCGTCGGCGGTGACGTGGGACGCATCCAGCGCTTCTCTGACGCGGAGGACCGCTACATCGTCCACCTGCTCGGTACGCTGCCTAAGCGCCTTGATGGTCTGAAGGTAGTCCTGGACTGCGCGCACGGTGCCGCCAGCGGCTGTTCCCCGCAGGTCTTTAAGGACGCCGGGGCTGATGTAGTTGTCATCGGCGCCGAGCCTGATGGCTTGAACATCAACGACGGCGTTGGCTCCACCCACTTGGGCCCCCTCAAGGAAGCGGTTGTCGCGCATGGAGCAGACCTCGGCATTGCCCACGACGGCGACGCCGACCGTTGCCTTGCTGTTGACCATGAGGGCAACGAAGTGGATGGCGACCAGATCATGGCTATCTTGGCGCTGGCGCTTAACAAAGCGGGGAAGCTGAAGGACAACATCCTTGTAGCTACGGTCATGAGCAACCTCGGCCTCAAGATCGCCCTTCGGGACGCCGGTATCACCATCCGGGAAACGGCTGTTGGTGACCGCTACGTCCTGGAGGAAATGCGCGACGGCGGCTACAACCTGGGCGGCGAACAGTCCGGTCACGTGATCTTCTCCGATTACGCCACCACGGGCGACGGCGTTCTGACGGGCCTGCAGCTTGCAGCGCAAGTGGCCCTCACGGGACGCAGCTTGAAGGACCTGGCCACGGCCATGAACAAGCTTCCGCAGCTCATGATCAACGTCAAGGGCGTGGACAAGGCCCGTGCGGGGACGGATGAAGGCGTGGCAGCAGCTGTTGCCGCCGCCGAGCTGGAACTGGGCGAAACAGGCCGCGTGCTGCTCCGCCCATCGGGCACCGAAGCTCTGGTGCGCGTGATGGTGGAAGCCGCCGACATGGAAACTGCCGAACGCATTTGCAAGGGCCTGGCGGCCGTTGTCAAGGAACGCCTGGGCGTACCCAGCGAACTCGCCGTCTGATACACCTGACTGAAACTGCATCGGCCCGCCTCCTTGGTTACCAGGGGGAGCGGGCCGCAGCTTTTTGTCGTCAGTGTCAGATGTAGTCCGGGGCGGCTTCCAGCCCGAAGTACTCCTCCAACGTGGCGATGCCGCGCGTCGCCATCTCGGTGGCGGCCTCGACTCCGATGAACCGCAGGTGCCACGACTCGTAGAAGTAGCCGGTGGTGTCGTGGAACATCCACGGATACCTGACCACGAAACCGAACTTGTGCGCGTGGGCTTTGGCCCACACGGCGGAGGGCTGTTCCGCAAAACACGGCTGGAAGCTGCACGCTCCTCGGCCATCGCCGATGTCAAAGGACCAGCCCGTTTGGTGCTCGGAGTAGCCCGGGCGGGCAGAAGCGCGGTCTGCCGCCGCCTGGCCGCTACCTGCGACGTAGCCGTTGTAGGTACTCACCTGCGTTGAATAGGAACGGTAGCCGGAGGCCAGCGTCATGATGACGCCCTCGGCAGCCGCTGCGCCGAACATCTTTTCTGCGGCAGCCGCCGTCGTGCTGTTCAATAAGGCTGCTTCGCCGCTGACGGCGAGCCGGATGTTTGGCTGGACCAGGTCCGCGGGGACGTAGTTTTGGGGGTTGAGGGGTCGGTGCTTGTTGACGACCACCCAGGGGCTGGCAGGATCGGTCAGCGAGAACTGTGTAGCGGCCGTGCTTGAAGGGGCCGCAACGGGGGTGACGCTGGCGGGTTCGGCTGCAGCGGGCGTCACTAAGGGTGTCTCAGGCGTCGGCGTGGGGGATGGCGTAGCGGCATTCGCGGCAACAGGAGAGGGTGCAGGGTTTTCCGGCGTGCAGGCGGCGAGGGCGGCGATTCCTGCGCCGGCGGTCAAGAGGCTCGCGAAGGCCCGGCGGGTGGGCAGCGGTTGGTCCATGCGGTCACACCTTCCTGAGAAGCATGCGCCGGATGGAGTGGTCTGCGTCCTTGGTCAGCACCAGCTGGGCCCGTCCGCGCGTGGGCAGGACGTTCTCTTCAAGGTTGGGCTCGTTGATGCGCTTCCAGATGCCACGGGCGGTTGTTTCTGCATCGTCATCGGAAAGTGTGGCGTAACGGTGGAAGTAGGACTCGGGTTGAGCGAAGGCTGTGCTGCGAAGCTTCCGGAACCGGTCCACGTACCACTCCTCGATGTAGGAGGTCTTGGCATCAACGTAGATGGAGAAATCGAAGAAATCACTGACGGCGAGGCCTTGCTTGCCGTCCATCCGCGGACGGGCGGGAGCCAGGACGTTCAGGCCCTCCACGATCAGTACATCCGGGCGGCGCACTACGACTTCCTTGCCGGGAACGATGTCGTAGGTGACGTGCGAATACCACGGCGCCCTTACTTCCTCGGCGCCTCCTTTGACCTCGGACACAAACCGCAACAGTGCGCGGCGATCGTAGGACTCCGGGAAACCCTTGCGCTCGAGCAGATGCCGCCGCTTCAGTTCAGCCAGCGGGTAAAGGAATCCGTCTGTCGTGATGAGTTCCACATTGGGCGTACCGGGCCAGCGGCGCAGCATTTCACGAAGCACGCGGGCGATGGTGGACTTCCCGACAGCAACCGAACCGGCAACTCCGATGACGAACGGCGTGCGTTGCGTTTGCTCGCCGAGGAAGGTGGTGGTTGCCGCGTGGAGCTGGTGCGAAGCCTCAACATAAAGGTGCAGGAGGCGGGAAAGCGGGAGATAAACCTCCCGGACTTCCTTCATGTCAAGGGGGTCGCCGAGGCCGCGGAGGCGGAAGATGTCCTCTTCGTTGAGGGGCTGCTCCATTTGGGCAGCCAGCCTGGACCAGGTTTGCCGATCCAGTTCAACAAAGGGAGAAGCGCCGTCGCCGTTCGCTTCGGTGCGTTGCAAAGTCACGCTCATGATTCTGCCCTTCGGGCGGCGGATCAGGAAATGCACGACGTCCGAGAGATGAATTATCCGTGGTTCACTGGCGATCAGAGGCGCACTGAGGAGGGACGTCCCACGTCAGTTGTTTGCACCAGACGCTAGGCTTGTACCCATGTGTGGAATCGTAGGGTATGTTGGCAATTCGTCTCGCAAGGCAGCTGGTCACAGCGCCCTTGACGTCGTCGTGGAGGGGCTGCGTCGTCTTGAGTACCGTGGCTATGACTCCGCCGGCGTTGCAGTGGTGGCTGACGGGATTATTTCTTCCCGTAAAAAGTCCGGCAAACTGAGCAATCTGATTGGTGAACTGGAAGCAAATCCGGTCCCTGAGTCCCTGACCGGGATTGGCCACACGCGGTGGGCAACCCACGGCGGACCCACGGACCGCAACGCGCACCCGCATCTTTCCGATGGTGGGCGACTGGCACTGATTCACAACGGCATCATCGAGAACTTTGCTGAACTCAAGCAGGAACTGCTCGCCAAGGGCGTTACCTTCGAGTCGGAAACCGACACCGAAGTTGCTGCCGCGCTGGTCGGCGATATCTTCCGTTCCCAACTTAACGGCGACGGCGGCAACCTCACCCAGGCGATGCGCCTCGCCTGCCAGCGCCTCGAAGGCGCCTTCACCCTCCTTGCCGTGCACGCGGACCAGCCCGACGTCGTCGTGGCCGCCCGCCGTAACTCACCTCTGGTGGTGGGCCTCGGCGAGGGCGAGAACTTCCTCGGCTCGGACGTTTCCGGCTTCATCGACTACACCCGCCGCGCCGTCGAGCTCGGCCAGGACCAGATCGTCACCATCACTGCGGACTCCGTGGAGATCACCGACTTCTTCGGCGCCCCGGCCGAGGGCCGCGAGTACCATGTGGACTGGGACCCGGCTTCCGCTGAAAAGGGTGGCTTCAACTCCTTCATGGAGAAGGAGATCCACGATCAACCCGACGCCGTTGCGCAGACCCTCCTTGGCCGTTCGGACCTCAACGGCAAGCTGACGCTGGACGAGCTCCGCATCGATCCGGAGCTCCTCAAGCAGGTGGACAAGATCATCGTCCTGGCCTGCGGAACGGCTGCGTACGCCGGTCTCGTGGCCAAGTACGCGATCGAGAACTGGTGCCGCATCCCCACCGAGGTGGAGCTCGCCCACGAGTTCCGCTACCGCGACCCGATCGTCGACGCCAAGACCTTGGTGGTTTCCATCAGCCAGTCCGGCGAAACCATGGACACCTTGATGGCCGTCCGCTACGCCCGCGAACAGGGCGCCAAGACCATCTCCATCTGTAACACCAACGGTTCCACGATTCCGCGTGAATCGGACGCCGTGCTCTACACGCACGCAGGGCCCGAGATCGCTGTTGCGTCCACCAAGGCGTTCCTCGCCCAGATCACTGCCGCCTACCTCCTGGGTCTGTACCTCGCCCAGTTGCGCGGCAACATCTTCTCCGGCCAGATCAAGGACGTCCTCGCTGACCTGTCCAAGATTCCCGCCAAGATCCAGAAGATCCTGGACCAGGCAGGTCCCTTGCGTGAACTCGCCCGCAGCATGAAGGACGAGAAATCCGTGCTGTTCCTGGGCCGCCACGTCGGCTTCCCGGTAGCCCTGGAAGGCGCCTTGAAGCTCAAGGAAATCGCATACATCCACGCTGAAGGGTTCGCTGCCGGCGAGCTCAAGCACGGCCCGATCGCCCTGATCGACGACGGCCAGCCCGTGTTCGTCGTGGTGCCGTCCCCGCGTGGCCGTGACTCGCTGCACTCCAAGGTGGTCAGCAACATCCAGGAAGTCCGCGCACGTGGTGCCCGTACCCTGGTGATCGCTGAAGAAGGCGACGAGTCGGTCAGGGACTACGCCGAGCACGTGTTCTACGTACCCGAGACGCCCACCCTGCTGATGCCGCTGCTGACCACGGTTCCGCTGCAGATCTTTGCTGCTGAGCTGGCCGGGGCGAAGGGTTACGACGTGGACCAGCCGCGTAACCTTGCCAAGAGCGTGACCGTAGAATAACCGCATGATTGTTGGCATTGGCGTAGACGTCGTAGACATCGAACGGTTCGGTCGGCAGTTGGAGCGGACCCCCGGGCTGAAGGATCGCTTGTTCGTTCCGGCGGAGAGGGAACTCAACACCAGGTCACTTGCAGCGCGCTTCGCTGCCAAGGAAGCCGTAGCCAAAGTTCTCGGTGCTCCGGCGGGCATGAACTGGCAGGACTGCTGGATCGGCCTTGACCAGAACGGACCTACCATTCAGGTCAAGGGAACCGTTCTGGCCGTAGCCGAGGCCAAGGGCGTCAAACGGTGGCACCTGTCCATGAGCCATGACGGCGGCATCGCTACGGCGACTGTCCTCGCCGAGGGCTAAACGGGCCTACAGAACAATGATCAGCGCCTTCACCGGACAACAGATCAGGGACGCGGAACAACCGCTCCTGGACTCCGGTGGGGGCGCTGTTCTCATGCAGCGGGCAGCTTATGGACTCGCCCAGGAAGTGGTGCGGGCGGTTCGTGTACGGCGACGGCTTGCCGGCGCCTCCGTCACGGTCCTCGTGGGCAAGGGGAACAACGGCGGTGACGGCCTTTATGCCGCTTCCATGCTGGCTCGCCGAGGGATGCGTACGACGGCGGTACTCGCCTCGGCGGAGGCC
This sequence comes from Paenarthrobacter sp. NPDC089322, assembly GCF_040684895.1. NCBI lineage: Bacteria > Bacillati > Actinomycetota > Actinomycetes > Micrococcales > Micrococcaceae > Paenarthrobacter > Paenarthrobacter sp. NPDC089322. The sequence continues at coordinate 125,510 of NZ_JBFBGW010000005.1, read as the reverse complement.
CACACCGAGGCGTTGGCTGCCTTCACCGCGGCAGGCGGGCGGTTGCTTCGCTTGGAACCGGACTATGCGGAAGAACTGGCCGTTGCGTGCGCCGGTGATGACGTCATCATCGACGCTCTCCTGGGTACCGGAGCACGTGGAGGACTCCGTGGAGAGGCCGCCGAGTTGGTCTCCTTCCTTCAGGAACTGCGCCCACGTTGCGTCATTGCCTGCGATCTCCCCAGCGGACTTGATGCCGCCACGGGGGAGGTCCACTGGCCTGTCCTTAACGCAGACATCACTGTGACTTTCGGCGGTGCCAAAGCCGGCCTCATGACCGATCCCGGGGAAGGCTGCGCCGGGCGCGTGGTCGTGGTGGAAATCGGAATCGAAGACAACCTTGCGCCTGCTGCTCCGGAGCTCCGCCGGCTCACGACCACTGATTTGCAGAGTTTGCTGCCCGCGCCTGGCCGCAGGTCCCACAAATACTCCAGGGGCGTGCTCGGCGTCGTGGCAGGCTCGGAGCGCTTTGTTGGTGCGGCAGTCCTCAGCGTGCATGCGGCTGCGGTCGCGGGGGCGGGTATGGTCCGCTACGTGGGCCCGGAACCGGCTGCCCGTCAGGTTCTCCTGCGGACACCGGAGGCTATTTGGGAATCCGGGCAGCCCGGCCGGGTCCAGGCATGGGTGCTCGGTCCGGGAGTCGATGGTGGCGGGCAATTGCAGCGGGCCGGGAACGCCGGTAAGGCAGCCCTGGAAGCGGAACTTCCGGTCGTCGTCGATGCTGGAGCGCTGAGCCTCCTCCCGCAACACTGCCCGCCACACTGGATCCTGACCCCGCACGCAGGTGAGTTGGCCACACTCCTGGAGTCCCTTCCGTCAACGGGCGAGGTTGCCGTAACCCGGGACGACGTCGAATCGCGGCCGCTGCATTATGTGCGGCAGGCCGCGCAACAAACCGGTGCCACAGTCCTGCTGAAGGGTGCCACCACACTGGTGGCGTCGCCGTCGGGCGTTGTCTTCAGCCAGTCGGAGGGCACGCCCTGGATGGCGACCGCCGGCAGCGGCGATGTCCTTGCAGGAATTTTGGGTTCACTTCTGGCCCAATGCGCGGAAGCGGTGAAGGACGACGACGGCGCTTACGCGGCTTTGGGCCTGAACCCCGAGGACCGCTGGGCTGCTGTGGCCGCTGCGGCAGCTAGCCTTCATGGCATGGCCGGCTCACAGGCGTCGCGGGATTTTGAGGGCGGACCCCTTACAGCGTCAGCGATCATGACCGCGGTACCTCGCGTCATAGGTTCGCTGACTGCGGAATGCGACCGAACAAAACCGTAAGGTTACTTTCCGTGTCGGGGGTCATGAGTAGGCTTGCAGCAGTTGTTCGCATCACCCAGAGGAGAACGCATGGAAGTATGGCCTGGATCGGCTTATCCACTCGGTGCCACGTTTGACGGCACCGGTACCAACTTCGCGCTATTCAGCGAGAAGGCCGAGAAAGTGGAACTGTGCCTCTTCGACGACGATGGCGGGGAAGTCCGCGTAGGCGTCACCGAGGTGGACGGCTATGTGTGGCACTGTTACCTGCCGCAAGTCCAGCCCGGGCAGAAATACGGGTACCGGGTCCACGGACCCTACGATCCCGACGCCGGGCAGCGGTTCAACCCCAACAAGCTCCTGCTCGACCCCTACGCCAAGGCAATCCACCGTCAGATTGATTGGGATCCTGCCCTGTTCTCGTACAACATGGGCGACCCCGACTCAAGGAACGACGCCGACTCCGCACCGCACATGATGCTCGGAGTTGTCATCAACCCGTTCTTCGACTGGGACGGCGACAAGCTGTTGAAGATCCCGTACCACAAGTCCGTGATCTACGAGGCCCACGTCAAAGGCCTCACGCAGTTGCACCCGGAAGTGCCCGAGGAACAACGCGGAACCTACGCAGGCGTGGCCCACCCCGCCGTCATCTCCCACCTGCAGAAGCTGGGCGTCACGGCCATTGAGCTCATGCCCGTGCACCAGTTCGTCAACGACGGCATCCTGCAGGACAAAGGCCTGAACAACTATTGGGGCTACAACACGATCGGCTTCTTTGCCCCGCACAACAGCTACAGCTCAAAGGGCGATACCGGCCAGCAGGTGCAGGACTTCAAAGCCATGGTGCGCTCGCTGCACAATGCGGGCATTGAGGTCATTCTTGACGTCGTGTACAACCACACAGCCGAAGGAAACCATCTGGGTCCTACGCTGTCCTTTAAGGGCATCGACAATTCGGCGTACTACCGCCTGGTGGACAACGACCCGAAGTACTACATGGACTACACCGGCACAGGTAACTCGTTGAACGTCCGCAGCCCGCACTCCCTGCAGCTCCTGATGGATTCCCTGCGGTACTGGGTCACCGAGATGCACGTGGACGGTTTCCGCTTCGACCTCGCGTCCACACTGGCCCGTGAGTTCTACGACGTGGACAAGCTGTCAACGTTCTTTGAACTCATCCAGCAGGATCCCGTGGTGTCCCAGGTGAAGCTCATCGCTGAACCGTGGGATGTTGGCCCGGGCGGCTACCAGGTGGGCAACTTCCCGCCGCAATGGACGGAATGGAACGGCCAATACCGTGACACTGTCCGTGACTTCTGGCGCGGTGAACCGTCCACACTGGGCGAATTCGCTTCGCGGCTGACCGGATCCGCGGACCTCTACGAGCACTCGGGTCGACGGCCTGTTGCCTCCATCAACTTCGTCACCGCGCACGATGGCTTCACTCTGGCCGACCTCGTGTCCTACAACGAGAAACACAATGAAGCCAACGGTGAAGGCAACAACGACGGCGAATCCCACAACCGCTCATGGAACTGTGGCGTCGAAGGTCCTACGGACGACCCCACAGTCCTGGGCTTGAGGGCACGCCAGCAGAGGAACTTCATTGCGTCGCTGTTCCTCTCGCAAGGCGTTCCGATGCTTCTTCACGGTGACGAACTCGGCAGGACCCAGCAGGGTAACAACAACGGATACTGCCAGGACTCCGAGCTCACGTGGATCAATTGGGACAACGTGGACCAGCCCTTGGTGGAGTTCACGGCAGCCGTGAGCGCCCTCCGGGCCAAGCATCCCAGTCTTCGCCGCAGCCGTTTCTTCGACGGGCGGCCGGCACTTCGCGGTGAAGGTGAAAGGCTGCCCGACATCGTGTGGTTGGACGCCGACGCCAGCACCATGACCCCGTCAGATTGGGATACCGCCCTCGGCCGCTCCGTGGGTGTCTTCCTGAACGGAGACGGCATCCGGGGCCTTGACCACCAAGGCCGGCGGATCACCGACGTCAACTTCCTGCTGTACTTCAACGCTGACGAGGACGAAGTAGGGTTCCGGATCCCCTCGGACGAGTACGCACCCGCTTGGGACGTCATGATCGATACGGGAGGGGAGGGTGCAGACGCCGACGTCGTGAAGGCCGACCAGATACTCATGGTTGCCGGCAAATCACTGGTGGTGCTCAGGGCACACAGCACACCTGAAATCGAGCCGGACCACTCAGTGGCCGCCTCTTTGGCTGCGCTGACCCATACCAGCACGCCGGAAACGGCATCCGTGACCGCTCCCGCGGTGACGTCCATTGCCATGGACTACAGGAGCGAGGATGCGGCACGCAAAACGCCGGGCGCAAAAGCTGCGGCGGAGGAACCTGCTGCGGACGCTGCCAAGCAGAAGGAGACGGACTCATGAGGACCCCGGCCTCCACGTACAGGCTTCAGATCCGCCCGGGCTTCACGCTCCAGGACGCCGCCGAACTCACCGAATACCTGCGCAACCTCGGCGTTGACTGGGTGTACGTTTCCCCCATCCTGACCGCAGAGGAGGGATCGGATCATGGCTACGACGTCACTGACCCCTCAACCGTGGATCCTGCCCGCGGGGGAGCGGAAGGTCTGCTGGCGCTGTCAAAAGCAGCCCGGCAGCGTGGGCTTGGCATCCTGGCCGACATCGTGCCCAACCACATGGGAGTGGCCTCGCCCGGACAGAACGCGTGGTGGTGGCAACTCCTGGAGGAAGGCCGCTCGTCCAAATACGCGGAAGCCTTCGACGTCGACTGGGACTTCGGGGGCGGCAAGATCCGCATCCCGGTGCTGGGCAGTGACGACGACCTCGAACAGCTCAAAGTAGTGGATGGCGAACTGCACTACTACGATCACCGCTTCCCCCTCGCGGAGGGTACGTTTACGGACGGCGACAGCCCCCAGGACATCCACGCCATGCAGCACTACGAACTGGTCGGCTGGCGCAGGGCTGACGCTGAATTGAACTACCGCCGCTTCTTCGCGGTAAACACCCTCGCAGGAGTGCGGGTGGAAGTCCCGTGGGTGTTCGACGAATCCCACCAAGAAATACTCCGCTGGTTCCAAGAGGATTTGGTGGACGGCCTCCGGATTGACCACCCGGATGGCCTGGCGGATCCGGAGGGATACCTGAAGAGGCTACGGGAAGCCACCGGCGGCGCGTACTTGCTGGTGGAGAAAATCCTGGAGCCCGGAGAGAAGCTGCCTGAAACCTTCTCTTGTGAAGGCACCACCGGCTATGACGCCCTGGCCGATATCGACCGACTCTTCGTGGATCCGGCAGCTGAAGAATTCTTGAATTCGTTGGATGCCCGGCTACGTGACGAAGCCGAGCCGGCCGACTACCACGTCATGATCCACGGGACCAAGCGCCGCATTGCCGATGGCATCCTGCGCTCGGAGATCCTGCGACTCTCCCGGTTGGTTCCCGAAGCCAGTGCGCTGCCACGCAACGACGTCGCGGATGCCATCGCCGAGATCATTTGCTGGTTCCCCGTATACCGGACCTACTTGCCCTATGGCAGGGAAATCCTTGAGGAAGCCATCCGGAATGCAGGCAAGCACCGCCCGGAGCTCGTCGGCGTCCTGGAAGGGCTTCGTCCTTTGTTGCTGGATACCACGGGCGAGCTCGCCCGCCGTTTCCAGCAAACATCCGGCATGGTCATGGCCAAGGGCGTGGAGGACACAGCGTTCTTCCGCTACACGCGGCTCGGAACGCTCACCGAAGTGGGCGCCGATCCTACGGAGTTCGCGGTGTCACCCGAGGCTTTCCATGAGCGCATGGCACGGCGACAGGCTGAACTGCCCCTGTCCATGACCACACTGAGCACGCACGATACCAAGCGCAGCGAGGACGCCCGGGCCAGGATCTCCGTCATTTCCGAATCCGTTCCGGAATGGGAACTGTTCCTTGGCACCGTCCAGGACAATGCCCACATCCCGGATGGTCCGCTCGCCGCCCTCGTGTGGCAGGCCATTGCCGGTGCGTGGCCCGCCGACCGCAGCCGGCTTCAGGCCTATACCTTGAAGGCTGCCCGCGAGGCCGGCAATTCCACCAACTGGACCGACCCCAACCTGGACTTCGAGCGGCACCTGGCTGCCGCCGTCGACGCCGTCTTTGACGTCCCGGAAGTCGCTGCCGCCGTGGAGAACTTCGTGGACGAGCTGGAGCCTTATGGAAGGTCGAATTCCCTGTCCGCCAAGCTCATCCACCTGACCATGCCGGGTGTCCCGGACGTGTACCAGGGCACCGAGTTCAGGGATGGCTCACTGACGGATCCGGACAACAGGCGGCCGGTGGATTTCGCTGCCCGGATTGCTGCGCTCGCCGAACTGGACAAGCTCACCGGCCAGGACAAGCTCACAGGCCAAGATCAGGACGCCCTTCCCGCCTACACCGAGGACGCCGCCAAGCTCCTGGTGGTTTCAAGGGCGTTGCGGCTGCGCAGGGACCGGGCCGAACTGTTCGGCGGATACCAGCCCGTGCCCGTGAGTGGCGATGCTGCGCAGCACGTAGTGGCGTTCAACCGTGGAGCTGACAAGCCCGGAGCGATTACGGTCGCCACGCGCCTTCCCAAGCGGCTGGCACGGGAAGGCGGTTGGAAGGACACCGTCATTGGGCTGCCCACCACATGCCGGGACGAACTAACCGGCGCCACGTTCGACGCCGGTCCTGTTTCCGTTGCCGCCGTCCTTGGGCACTACCCCGTGGCCCTCCTGGTGCCTGTCGACTGAATTCCGCACCGCCAACACCGTCACACTGCAAGGCACGCTTTATCGAGTACAGGGAGCATGATGCTGGAGCACGCTGCTGGAAAAGACCTTTATGACGTCTGGGCGCCGAACGCCGCTTCGGTGAAGTTGCTTGCGGGAGGACGCGAGTATCCCATGGAAAAAACCCACGACGGCGGGGCACACGGTTGGTGGCGCGCTCCGGCTGACGTCGCTGCCGGCGAGGGCGACGGCGTAGCCTACGGCTACATCGTGGACGGCGAGGGCCCGTTCCCGGATCCGCGCTCCCGACGCCAGCCCGACGGTGTCCACGGACTGTCCGCCACTTTCGATCCGTCCGCCCATGAGTGGAAAGACACAGCGTGGAAGGGGCGGAGGCTCAAAGGCGCCGTCATCTACGAACTGCATCTCGGCACGTTCACTCCTGAAGGCACGCTCGAAGCGGCGGCAGGAAAGCTCGATTACCTCGTGGAGCTCGGCGTGGACTTCGTCGAACTGCTCCCGGTAAACGCCTTCAATGGGGTCCACAACTGGGGTTACGACGGTGTCCTTTGGTACGCGGTGCACGAGGCGTACGGGGGACCGGCGGCCTACCAGCGCTTTGTCGATGCCGCCCACGCGGCCGGATTGGGTGTCATCCAGGACGTGGTCTACAACCATCTCGGACCCAGCGGCAACTACCTGCCCAAGTTCGGGCCCTACCTTAAATCGGGGGAGGGGAACACCTGGGGGGACTCCGTGAACCTCGACGGTCCGGGTTCTGACGATGTCCGGCGATACATCCTCGAGAATGCCGCTATGTGGCTTCGCGACTACCACGTTGACGGCCTCCGGCTCGACGCCGTGCATGCGCTGCGTGATGAACGTGCCGTACACATCCTGGAGGACTTTGGTGCGTTGGGGGATGCCATTGAGGAAGAAACAGGTATCCCCAGGACCATGATTGCCGAGTCGGACCTGAACAACCCCCGGCTCATCTATCCCCGCAAGGACAACGGCTATGGTTTGGAAGGGCAGTGGAGCGACGATTTCCACCATGCCCTGCACGTCAACCTCAGCGGAGAAACCACCGGGTACTACGGCGACTTCGATTCCTTGGCCGTCCTGGCCAAGGTCCTGGAACATGGTTTCCTGCACGACGGCAGTTACTCAAGTTTCCGGGGGCGGCACCATGGCAGGCCCATCCGGCATGACCTCGCCCACCCGTCGGCACTGGTTGTCTGCTTGCAGAACCACGACCAAATCGGCAACCGCGCCACGGGCGATCGTCTCACGGCGTCACTCTCCTACGGGAAACTCGCCATCGGCGCCGTTCTGACCATGACCTCGCCCTTTACGCCCATGCTCTTCATGGGCGAGGAGTTCGGCGCGTCCACACCCTGGCAGTTCTTTACATCCCATCCTGAACCGGAACTGGGCGAAGCCACCGCAAAGGGGAGGATCAAGGAATTTGAACGCATGGGCTGGGACCCGAACGTGGTCCCGGATCCCCAGGACCCGGAGACGTTCCGGCGTTCGAAGCTGAACTGGGAAGAAGCCGCCGGAGGGGACCACGCGCGCCTTCTCCAGCTGTACCGGGATTTAGCACAGCTGCGCCGGAACACTCCGGAGCTCGTGGAAGGCGGATTCGGGGACACTGCCGTTGAGTTCGACGACGACGAACACTGGTTGGAGATGACCCGGGGTGAGGTGCGGGTGGTGTGCAACTTCGGGGACGAAGCCCTCGAGACTCCATTGGAAGGCGTGGTGCTGCTGGCTACCGACACCAAAGCAGTCCTGGAGGACGGTTCCCTGACGCTGCCGGGCGAGAGCGCCGCCGTCGTACGTGTCCGGAAAGGTGAGCAGTGACTCTACGTGACGACGCCCACATAACGGACAGCCGGGACGGCCGGAAAGACGCAGTGGCAGGATGGTACGTATGACTTATTCGGCTGCGGAAAACCGCTACGAAACCATGCCCTACCGCCGAGTCGGCCGCAGTGGCCTGAAGCTTCCCGCAATTTCGCTGGGGCTTTGGCACAACTTCGGCGACGACAAGCGGTTCGACGAGCAGCGCTCCATCCTGCGCCGTGCCTTCGACCTTGGCGTCAACCACTTCGACCTCGCCAACAACTACGGGCCGCCGGACGGATCGGCCGAAACCAATTTCGGCCGGCACCTCAAGGAAGACTTCAAGCCTTACCGCGATGAACTGGTCATCTCGACGAAGGCCGGTTACTACATGTGGCCGGGGCCGTACGGTGAATGGGGCTCCCGGAAGTATTTGATCTCGAGCCTGGACCAGTCCCTTCAACGCATGGGCCTGGACTACGTGGATATCTTCTACAGCCACCGCCCGGATCCCGAGACTCCGCTTGAAGAGACCATGGGGGCGTTGGACTACGCTGTCCGCTCGGGTAAAGCCCTGTATGCGGGCATCTCGTCCTACACCCCGGAACAGACGCTGGAAGCGGCGCGAATCCTGAAGGAACTCGGCACCCCGCTGCTTATCCACCAGCCCAGCTACTCCATGCTGAACCGTTGGACGGAGAACGGGTCGCCCAACTTGTACGAGGCCCTGGACGAGGTGGGCGCCGGTTCAATCGCGTTTTCGCCACTCGCCCAAGGCATGCTCACGGATCGCTACCTCAACGGAGTGCCCGCCGACTCCCGTGCCGCCAAGGAACGGTTCCTGTCAGAATCTGCGCTGACGGAGGACAAACTTAACCGCGTGCGGGGATTGAACGCAATCGCCGAGCGCCGGGGACAAACCCTGGCCCAGATGGCTATCGCCTGGATCCTGCGCGACCAGCCCAAGGGGTCGCCAGTAACGTCGGCGCTCATAGGGGCCTCCAGCGTTGCCCAGCTTGAGGACACCCTTGGTGCTATCAACAACCTGAAGTTCACGAACGATGAGCTGACCGCGATCGACGAATTCGCGGTCGAATCAGACATCAATCTGTGGGCCCAGGAGTAAGCTGCAGGGCTGACATAAACACGAAGGGGCCGGCTGGGAACAAAGCCGGCCCCTTCCGTGTTGGCTACAATGCAAGTGTGCGCCGAATGGCGCCGTGCCAATCAGTCGTATCCTGAGCTCAGTCAGGGCTGCGCCTGGCACCTGAGGTTTAGTTCTCAAAAGGAGTCCCGTGTCTTCACATCCGATCCGTGTTGCCATTGTCGGCGTAGGAAACTGCGCCGCATCGTTGGTTCAAGGTGTTCAGTACTATCGCGACGCTGACCCCCAGGCCACGATCCCGGGTCTGATGCACGTCGAGTTCGGCCAGTACCACGTCAACGATGTCCAGTTCGTTGCTGCTTTCGATGTTGATAGCAAGAAGGTTGGACTGGACCTGGCGGACGCCATCGGCGCCAGCGAAAACAACACCATCAAGATCGCCGATGTCCCTGCCACGGGCGTTACCGTCCAGCGCGGCCATACCCTGGACGGCTTGGGCCGCTACTACCGCGAGACCATCGTGGAGGCTCCGGAGGAAGCTGTTGACGTCGTGGCTGCCCTGCGCGAAGCCAAGGCTGACGTCATGGTTTGCTACCTGCCCGTGGGTTCCGACCAAGCCGCGAAGTTCTACGCCCAGTGCGCCATCGACGCCGGTGTTGCATTCGTGAATGCCCTCCCCGTTTTCATTGCCGGTACCAAGGAGTGGGCTGACAAGTTCACCGAGGCCGGCATTCCGATCGTTGGCGATGACATCAAGAGCCAGATCGGTGCCACCATCACCCACCGCGTCATGGCCAAGCTGTTCGAAGACCGCGGCGTCACGCTGGACCGCACGTACCAGCTCAACGTCGGCGGCAACATGGACTTCAAGAACATGCTTGAACGCGACCGCCTCGAGTCCAAGAAGATCTCCAAGACCCAGGCCGTCACGTCCAATGTCGAGGCCGACCTGCACGCCGACGACGTCCACATCGGCCCGTCCGATTACGTTGCATGGCTCGATGACCGCAAGTGGGCTTTCGTTCGCCTTGAGGGACGCAACTTCGGCGATGCCCCGGTTTCGCTTGAGTACAAGCTCGAGGTGTGGGACTCCCCGAACTCCGCCGGTGTCATCATCGATGCCATCCGTGCCGCAAAGATCGGCCTGGACCGCGGCATCGGTGGCCCGCTGCTTTCTGCCTCCAGCTACTTCATGAAGTCCCCGCCGGAGCAGTTCAACGACGACATCGCCCGCGAAAAGGTGGAAGCCTTCATCCGCGGCGACATCGAGCGCTAAGCCTCACCAAGCTATAACCTCACCAACGAGTAGCGGCCCTTCCGTCCGACGGGAGGGCCGTTCCTCGTTCCTGCACCCTCTCTCACCGATGGCCCTCTTCTGGTGCACCCTCGCTCACCGATGGCCCTCTTCTGGTGCACCCTCTCTCACCCGGGTGAGAGAGCGATCACCGGAAGGGGGTGTTTGGTGAGAGAGCGTCAGAAGAGGCCTGTCGGGTTCCCGTTTGCATCCACATCCATGCGCATGGCGGCCGGCTCTTTGGGCAGGCCCGGCATGGTCATGACGGCGCCGGTCAGGGCGACGATGAAGCCCGCCCCCGTCTTCGGAATCAATTCCCGGACGTGCACACGGAAACCCTTGGGTGCTCCGAGCTTCGATGCGTCATCGGTGAACGAATACTGGGTCTTTGCCATGCAGATGGGAAGCCCCGACCAACCGTTCCTCTCAATCTCGGCGAGCCTCTTCTCAGCAGGGACAGAAAACTCGACGGCGTCGGCTCCGTAGATCTCCTGCACGATGGTCCGGATTTTGTCCTCCACGGATAGCTCCAAGGGGTACAGATGGTGGAAGTTCGACGGCGCGTCCACCGCAGCGGCGACCTTCGCCGCCAGCTCGTCCCCGCCGTCGCCCCCGCCGCCACGGCCCCAAACGTCGGCAACCGCGGCCTCCACGCCTTCCGCTGCACACCAGGCAAGCAGCCATTCGAGTTCTTCGGGGGTATCGGTGGCGAATTTGTTGATGGCCACCACGGGAGAGATGCCGAACTTGGAGACGTTCCCCACATGCCTTTTCAGGTTTTCGATTCCGGCAGCCAGCGCCTCGACATTGGGCTCGCCAAGGTGGTCCTTGGGTATTCCGCCGTGCATCTTGAGGGCACGGATGGTGGCTACGACAACCACCGCGGAAGGGGCCACATCAGCCATGCGGGACTTGATGTCCATATACTTTTCTGCGCCAAGGTCCGCACCGAAGCCAGCCTCTGTGACCACGATGTCGGCCAGTTGCTGGGCGGTCCGGGTGGCGATCAGGGAATTGCACCCGTGGGCGATGTTCGCGAAGGGGCCACCATGGACCAGCGCGGGGGTTCCCGCGATGGTCTGGACGAGGTTGGGCTTGATGGCGTCCTTCAACAGCAGGGTCAGTGCGCCTTCAACGCCGAGGTCCGCAACAGTCACAGGTTTCCGATCAAAGGTATAGCCGAACGTCATGCGGCCCAGACGCGTGCGGAGGTCGTCCAGGTCTGCTGCAAGGCAGAACACGGCCATGATTTCCGAAGCGACCGTGATATCGAAACCGTCCTGGCGCGGGACTCCTTGGGCGGGACCTCCGAGGCCGATGACAACCTCGCGCAAGGCCCGGTCATTCATATCCAGAACCCGTTTGAAGGTCATGCGGCGGGGATCGATGCCGAGTTGGTTGCCTTGGAAGATGTGGTTGTCCACCAGGGCCATGAGTGCGTTGTTGGCCGACGTTACCGCGTGAAAGTCTCCGGTGAAGTGCAGGTTGATGTCGTCCATGGGCAGCACCTGGGAGTATCCGCCGCCGGTAGCTCCTCCCTTCATTCCGAGAATTGGTCCAAGGGACGGCTCCCGGAGCGCGATCATCACTTTGTGTCCGGCACGGGCAAGGGAGTCGGCGAGCCCCACTGTGGTGGTGGACTTCCCTTCGCCCGCCGGCGTGGGAGACATTGCTGAAACCAGGACCACCTTGCCTGCAGGCTTGCCCTGTTGCAGGACCAACTTGGCCGGATTGATCTTCGCCTTGTAAGGACCGTAGAGCTCCAGCGACTCCACCGCGATGCCGGCACGTTCTGCGATCTCCGTGATCGGCAGCATTGTTGCTCTGTGGGCAATCTCAAGATCGCTCAGGACCTTGTTCTCAGACATCCTCGTCCTTCGGCTCGGTGACGCTGTGCGCGACGTTACGCTGTGCGCGACAATCTACCAGCCGCGAAGCACGTTCCCTCGGAGGCTGCCGTGGTCCCAGGCAGGAGCCTCAGCGCCCGGGAACAAGCAGACCCCCGACGGCTTCCCTGTAGCTTTCCACGGTGATGGCGGCCGTCCGTTGCCAGCCGAAGGATTCGGCATGCGTGGCGGCCAGGCGGCCCATGTCCTCCCTTGTCCTGACGTCGTCGTACAGGTCTTCCAAAGCATCGGCCCAGTCGGAAGGATCGTGCCCTTCCACGAGCAGGCCTGTCCTGCCGTCGGAAATAGCACGCGTCAGTCCTCCGACCTTGGTGGCAACCACGGGGGTCCCGCACGCTTGTGCTTCCAAGGCCACAAGCCCAAACGATTCGCTGAAAGAGGGCATCACCACGACGTCCGCCGAACGGAACCAGCCCGCGAGTTCCGGGGCCACCACGGGAGGACGGTGCGTTACGACGTCGCTGAGTCCTGCGTCTTCGATGATGTGTTGGAGGTTGAAGTCCTTTGCCCCGCTGAGGGATCCGAGGATGGTCATCTCCAAATCGATGTCCGGACGCCGCTGCCGAAGGATCCCGGCGGCTTTCACGAACACCTGCGGACCCTTGAGCCGTTGAATACGGCCGGCAAACAAAATATGGAAACTGTCCGGACGCACATCGCGTTCCTTGCGGGACTTTCGCCGGAACGAGGGTGTGAAGACATTGAGGTCCACGCCCGGAGGTGCAACATCGATCCGGTCGATGTCCGCCCCGTAGTGCGAAACAAGTTCTTCCGCCTCGGCGGGTGTGTTGGCGATGAGGCGCGCGGCGCCATCAACGATCCTCTGCTCGCCTTCTTCGCGTCGCCGCGGTTCAGGGCGCTCGCCGGACTGGAGCACGAGGTTCTTGACCTTGGCCATGGTGTGCATGGTGTGTATGAGCGGCACACCCCAGAGGTCGGACAACTCCAGGCCGGCAACTCCGGAAACCCAATAATGCGAGTGGATGACGTCGTAGCGGCCGTGGGGCTGGCGTTGCCGGATGCGCTCGATCTCTTCCACCATGAGGTGCAGCAGCGCCGGCAGTTCTTCCTTGGGTACTTTCCGCCGCGGGCCGGCCATGACGTTGTGGACGCAAACGCCGGGGGCGGGATGTTCGACGGCGGCCTGGCTGGCTTTGGTGGACCGCGTGAAAATCTCCACTTCCACGCCTGATTCCGCCAACGCTACGGCCAACGCGCGAACGTAGACGTTCATGCCGCCGGCATCGCCGGCTCCGGGCTGCTCCATGGGAGAGGTATGCAAGGAGAAGAACGCAACCCGCCGGATCAGCGCCACGTACCGACCTCCCTCCCTGTGAACCCAAAAGCAATTTGCCCTGCAGAAAACACTACTCCTGCCACCGGCACAGTGAGGGGTCCCGCCGCCGGGGATAAGGCTGCTAGCGTGTCCGCTGTGAGCCAAGAAAACACCATCCACATCCGCCCCGCCACTGCCGAGGACTGGCCAGGTATCTGGTCCATCATGGAACCCGTTATCCGGGAAGGCGAAACTTTCACGTGGGACCGCGACACCAGCGAGGACGCGGCCAAGGCCAAATGGATGAAGGAAGCTCCCGGGCAGACATTCGTGGCCGTAGCCAACGACGGGGACAGGATTCTAGGCACCGGCGAATTCCATCCAAACCAGGCCGGCGGCGGCAGCCATGTGGCGAACGCCGGGTACATGGTGGGTGCCAAGCATTCGGGTCAGGGCATTGCCCGAGCGCTGTGTGCCTATTCCCTCAAAGAAGCGAAGGCGGCCGGCTTCCGGGCCATGCAGTTCAACGCCGTGGTGGAGAGTAACGTCCGCGCCGTGTGGCTGTGGCAGTCAATGGGCTTCCGGATCCTCGCGACGGTCCCCGAGGCATTCGAGCACCCGGAGATCGGCTACGTGGGCCTCCACGTGATGTACCAGGAGCTCTAAGGGAGCGCCCGACTACTTCCACAGCCCTTTCAACTCCGGGAAGGCGTGCTCGTATCCCTCCAGGAGTTGCCGACCCAATGCCGCGGACCCCACCAGCGGATGCATCGCGAATGCCTGCAGAGCCGCATCCCTGTCGCCGTCGCGTACCGCCCGGATCGTTAGCCGCTCCACCTCCTTGACGTGCTGCATCAGGGTGAGGAACTGCCCGCCGGGCCGTTCCTGCGCAAGCGGCATGGCGCCGTCGGGGGTCACCTCGCAGGGAACCTCGACGACGGCGTCAGCCGGCAGCCCGGGCACGGCGACTTTCGCTTCGCCCTCCAGAGTGACGGCCTCGGCCGGCCGGCCGGCGGAGACGACCGGAGCATTGGGCACGTTGAGGATCAACCGGGTGGGCGCGCTCCCAAGCTGCGTTCCGTCTCTCCCCTGCGAACTGCCACCGGCCAGCGCCCGCATGACGGCCAAGGCAACCCGCTCGTACCCGCCTCCCGCAAGGTCTTCCTCGTCCCGGCGTCCGCCCTGGGTACGGGCCTCGGCCATGTATCCTTCCTCCCGGGACAAACGGGCCGCTTCCCAGCGCTCGTAGGGGTTCGGGGAGCCGGGCAGTGCAGGGTAGAGCGAGTCCTGCTGCTGATGGATGGAGGTCCCGCGCGTCCGGCTTTGCTGAAGGATGGCGCGGGTGGCGTGTTCGGTCTCGTAGTAGTAGTAAAGGTACTCGTTGGGCAGGCAGCCGAGTTTTTCCAGAACGCGGGGATCGAAAAGCCGTCCCTCTTCGAACGAGGCCAGCGCGGCGTGGTCAGTCAACAGCCCTGGCAGCAGGTCCCTCCCAGCGGGAGCCAGCCGGTATAGCCAGCCGAGATGGTTCAACCCGAAGTAGCCCACGCCGTCGAGCGTTCCGTCCTGAAGCGGTGCCCCCGCAGCCGCCGCTGCCCGGTGCACCAACGCCCCGGCGGAATCGCAGATCCCGATGACGCGATGGCCCAGCGCAGGAACCAGGGCCTCGGTGACCATCCCCGCCGGATTGGTGAAGTTGATGAGCCAGGCGTCCGGACAGTGTTGCCGCATGGCCTCGGCAAGTTCCAGCATCCTTGGAATGGAACGGAGCGCATACGAAATACCTCCGGCGCCGGTCGTTTCCTGGCCCAACAGACCGAGATCCAGCGCAACGCGTTCGTCGATCACCCGTCCTGCTGTCCCGCCCGGACGGATGGCGGCGAACACCACCTGGGTGCCGGTCAGCGACTCCTGCAGCTCAGTGGAAACCCGGACCCGGGGCCGGACGCCCTCAGCCAGGGGCATGTTGCGGAGAACTGCCTCGATCCCGGCCAGGCGGGCAGCGTCGACGTCGTAGAGCACCAGTTCGCTGACCAAACCCGCGTAGGGGCCCGTGCACAAAGCACGGTAGACAAGGGGAACCCGGAATCCGCCGCCGCCGGCGATCATGAGCCGCATGCTCCGAGTCTATGCAGCCCAAAAGGTGCAGCGTAGTCTGCCGTGCATGGATGCAATGCCCGAGCGACGCTTCGATCCCTTGGCTGCCGTGCGCGACGGCGGCGATCAGCAGTGCGACCTTCTCCTCACGGGAACGGTCTTCCAGGACATCATCTTCACGGGGCTGCCGCACTCACCGGAACCGGGAACCGAGGTGTGGAGCGAAGGAATGGGAAGTTGCCCCGGGGGAGTCGCAAACCAGGCCATCGCAGCAGCCCGCCTTGGACTACGCACCAACCTGGCTGCAACTTTCGGGGACGACGGGTACGGCGACTACAACTGGCAGATCCTGGAAACCCAGGAACACGTGGATCTGTCGTTGTCCCGCCGGGTCCCGGGATGGCACTCGCCGGTAACTGTCTCTCTATGTGTGAACCAGGACCGCTCCATGGTCACGCACGGGCACCCTGCACCGATCAACGCTTCGGACTTGATCGGGGAGCCTCCCAAGGCGCTCGCAGCCGTCGCGGACCTCGGCGAAGAACTCGAGCCGTGGATGAAGGCTGCGAAGTCCGGAGGCACCAAGCTCTTTGGCGTGGTTGGTTGGGATCCCAGCGGCGAATGGTCCCAGCGCAGGCTCGAGCAACTCGAACACTTTTATGCGTTCATACCCAACGCCCCCGAGGCAATGGCCTTCACGGACAAAAGCGATCCGTGGGCCGCCCTGTATTCGTTGGCCGATCGCGTCCCGGTGGCTGTGGTGACACTCGGAGCGCAGGGCGCCATGGCAGTGGATTCGGAAACGGGGGAGGAGGAGTGGGTACCTTCCCTCCCGGTATCGGCCTACGATGCGACCGGTGCCGGGGACTGCTTCGATGCAGCCTTTATTGTGGGAAGCCTCGCGGGGTGGCGGCTGGGCGACCGGTTGAGGTTCGCGAACCTGTGTGCCTCCTTGGCCGTCCAACAGGTAGGCGGTTCCCTTGCCGCCCCTGGATGGGGCGACATCGCGGACTGGTGGCAGCGGGCCCACGCCCGCAAGGAGCGGCAGTCGAGCCAATGGCTGCGACGATTCGCTTTCCTTGAACCGATCGTGAAGGACATTCCGGCAGAGGCCCAACGCCGTGCCCGGGCTACGATCGCGCACTTGTCCGACGCCCAGTAGCGCCCCCGGCAGTTAACCGGACTTCACCCACGCCACTAGAATCTCTAGGGTGACTTACGAAGCAGCAGCAGATATCGGGATCGGGTCCAAGGCCTCCATAGCAAAATCAGCGGTGCTGGAGCGTTCCGCCGTGATCGACCTCGAAGCCGTGCGGCACAACGTTCGTCAGTTCGTCGCCATCGCGTCCCCGGCGTCCGTGATGGCCGTCGTTAAGGCTGATGCCTACGGCCACGGCGCCGTTCAAGTCGCCCGCGCTGCCCTTGAGGCCGGGGCATCATGGTTGGGCGTTGCCCACATTTCCGAGGCGCTCGCTTTGCGCGCCGCCGGCATCGACGCGCCCCTGTTGGCCTGGCTGCACACCCGCGAGAGCAACTTCCAAGCGGCAGTCGCCGCCGGCATCGACGTCGGAATTTCCGGTTGGGAACTGGACGCTGTGGTCGCGGCAGCCCGCGAGCAGGAACGCCCCGCCCGTGTTCATCTGAAAGTGGACACGGGGCTTGGCCGCAACGGCTGCACCATCGCCGACTGGGACCAACTGGTGGGCCAGGCCATGGAATACCAGGACGAGGGCCTGCTCCGCGTAGTGGGCATCTTCTCGCACCTCGCCGTGGCGGACGAGCCGCGTAGGCCGGAAACGGACCAGCAACTCGCCGTCTTCCGCGAGGCCCTCGCCATCGCCGAGGATGCCGGCGTCGACACGGAAGTGCGGCACATCGCCAACACTCCCGCCGCGCTGTCCCGCCCGGACTCGCACTTCGACCTCATTCGCGTAGGCCTCGGCATCTACGGTTTGTCGCCTTTCGACGGCGCCTCGTCAGCTGAGCTTGGCCTGCATCCCGCCATGACCGTCCGCACCCTCCTCTCCAACTGCAAGAAGGTCCCGGAGGGGCAGGGCGTCTCCTACGGCCTCAAGTACCACACCAGCACTGAGAGCACGCTGGGCCTTGTGCCTTTGGGTTACGCCGATGGCGTCCCGCGCATTGCCACGGGCGGTCCGGTTCGCGTGAACGGGGTCAACTATCCGGTGGTGGGCCAGATCGCCATGGACCAGATGGTGATCGACCTTGGACCCCTCACCCCCGAAGAGGGGAGCCACCTCAAGGGCAGCGAAGCCGTCCTGTTCGGTGATGGGACCGATGGCGGGCCCACAGCGGATGATTGGGCCGTCGCAGCGGGAACCATTAACTACGAAATCGTGACGCGTATCAGTCCGCGCGTGCCCCGGAGCTACGTCAATGAGGTACCTGCGCACGCCGATGTGCACGCCGCGCCGGAAACGGCGTCGCTGTGAACGGACCGCTGTGGGAACGCAGCCTGAGGGTCACGACGGCGGAACAGACCCACGCT
The DNA here is from genome assembly GCF_040684895.1 of Paenarthrobacter sp. NPDC089322. NCBI lineage: Bacteria > Bacillati > Actinomycetota > Actinomycetes > Micrococcales > Micrococcaceae > Paenarthrobacter > Paenarthrobacter sp. NPDC089322. Next base: position 107,454 of record NZ_JBFBGW010000005.1, on the reverse strand, counting down.
CTCGCCTCGGCTCTCGGTGAGGTGCTTGAGGCCGGGGACCTGCTGGTGCTGACCGGTGAGTTGGGAGCGGGCAAAACGACTTTCACCCAGGGCCTCGGCGAGGGCCTGGGCGTACGCGCCGGCATTATTTCTCCGACGTTCGTGCTGGTCCGGATCCATCCCAACCTTCCGGACGGCCCGCGTCCCGGAGGCCCGGATCTGGTCCATGTGGACGCGTACAGGTTGGAATCGTCCGCTGAAATCGACGACATCGACCTTGAGAACACCATGGATTCCGCAGTGACCGTGGTGGAGTGGGGGCGGGGCCGCGTGGAGCATTTGTCGGAAAGCCGCTTGGAAGTGGAACTGCACAGGTCCGTGGGCGGGGATGCCGGATCGCAGCCTTCACATGATTCCGCTGACACGGTTGATACCGTGCTCGACTTCGATACCGATGACGATGATGAGCCCCGCACCATCGTCTTCCGGGGCTTCGGCCCAAGATGGGCAGAGGCCCCCGATCTTTTGGACACCGCCGGGAAAGGAGCCCGCTGATGTTGATCCTGGCAATCGACACGTCCGCAGTGGCCAGCGCTGCCTTGATCTCGGACGTCGCCATGGAGGGCGTAGTGGATTCCTTCGCCACCGAGGACACCCGGAGCCACGCCGAGGTTCTGGCACCAGGCATCGAGAAACTGCTGGCCGGGGCCGGCGTCACGGGCGCGGACATCGACGCCATCGTGACCGGGGTCGGCCCGGGCCCTTTCACCGGCCTCCGCTCGGGCATCGCGACTGCCCGCACGCTGGCCTTCGTGTGGAACAAGCCGCTGTATGGGCTGATGAGCCTTGACGCGATTGCCCTCGAGGTGGCCGAGTCAACCGCTGCCGCACCGGAGTTCCTGGTTGCCACGGATGCCCGCCGCAAAGAGGTCTACTGGGCCCGCTACACCTTGGCGGAAGGCCAGCTGCCCGAGCTCGTGGATGGGCCCCACGTGGGCTTCGCATCCGACTTGCCGGACCTCCCGGTGTTCGGCGCGGGCGCCGGACTCTACGCCGAAGTGCTGCGCGCGGACGAGGATTTCGCGGAAACCCAACCGGACGCAGCATCCTTGGGCCAGTTCGCCTTGGCCCGGCTCACGGCAGGGCAACAACTCCTCGACTCCACGCCCCTGTACCTCAGGGAGTCGGACGCGCAGGTGCCCGGCCCCAGGAAACGTGCCCTGTGATGAAGGTTGAACTGTGAAACTCCCGCCCAAGTTGGAACTCGCCGGCGTTTCCCTGCGCGACATGACCGAAGCCGACGTCCCCGCCGTCGAAGCGCTGGAGCGCAGATTGTTCCCCGTGGACGCCTGGCCCTTGCAGATGTTCTTCGATGAACTGTCCCAGCTCGAAACACGACGCTACGTGGTGGCCGAGGTTGCAGGGGAGATCGTTGCCTACGCCGGATTGATGTGCATTGAGCCCATTGCGGACGTCCAGACGATCGCCGTCGTTCCTGAATTCGAAGGCAAGGGCATTGGCTCTGCCGTCCTTACGGAACTGATCGACGAGGCGCGGCGCCGTCGCGCCGCGGACGTGCTGTTGGAGGTCCGCGCCGACAACCCCCGTGCCCAGCAGTTGTACTTGCGCTTCGGGTTCGAACAGATCCACGTCAGGCCGCGGTACTACCGGGACGGCACGGATGCCTTGATCATGAGGCTCCCCCTGAATGATCCGCACTCCCCGGAAGGAGCCACAGCGTGAACGGAGCTTTTCCTGTGCAGACACAGCAGCCTTTGGTGCTGGGCATCGAGTCATCCTGCGACGAAACCGGCGTGGGGATCGTACGGGGCACCACACTGCTGACCAATACGGTGTCCTCATCCATGGACGAGCACGTGCGTTTTGGGGGTGTCATCCCGGAGATAGCTTCCCGCGCCCACCTGGACGCGTTCGTGCCCACCCTGCAGGAGTCGTTGCATGAAGCGGGAGTAACCCTGGACGACATCGACGCCATTGCCGTCACCTCGGGTCCTGGCCTGGCCGGCGCCCTCATGGTGGGCGTGTGCGCTGCGAAGGCGCTGGCTGTCGCCACCGGAAAACCCCTGTATGCGATCAACCACTTGGTGGCCCATGTTGGCGTGGGGCTGCTGGATGGAACGCCCGACGCCGGTGCTGCCGCCGGCTTGGGTGCAGGAAAGTTGCCCGAGAACCTCGGTGCGCTCCTGGTATCCGGAGGGCACACGGAAATGCTCCGCATCCGGAGCATCACCGATGACGTAGAACTCCTGGGGTCAACCATTGACGACGCCGCGGGTGAAGCCTACGACAAGGTAGCCCGCATCCTGGGCCTCGGCTATCCGGGTGGCCCGGCCATCGACAAGCTGGCGCGCCAAGGCAACCCGAAGTCCATCCGGTTCCCGAGGGGTCTCACCCAGCCCAAGTACATGGGCACGGCCGAGGAACGCGGCCCGCACCGCTACGACTGGTCGTTCAGCGGCTTGAAAACCGCCGTTGCACGTTGCGTCGAGCAGTTCGAGGCCCGCGGCGAGGAAGTGCCGGTGGCGGACATCGCTGCTGCATTCCAGGAGGCGGTGGTGGACGTCATCAGTTCGAAGGCGGTCCTCGCGTGCAAGGAACACGGCATCACGGATGTATTGCTGGGTGGCGGGGTTGCCGCGAACTCGCGCCTCAGGGAGTTGACCGCCCAACGGTGTGCGTCAGCCGGCATCAAGCTGCATGTGCCGCCATTGAGCTTGTGCACGGACAACGGGGCGATGGTTGCTGCCCTTGGATCCCAGCTCATCATGGCAGGGGTAGGACCCAGCGGCGTGGGTTTCGCCCCGGACTCCTCCATGCCGGTAACCACGGTGTCAATGCCGGCGTAGCTTAAGCGTCCGGGCCTTTGCGCATTTGCTGCACGAGGTCCATGACCACTGCCTGCAGGTCGCCGTTGTGCTCGGCGGCCACGCGGCGCTGGCGCTGGTAGCTCGCTCCGCGTTCGATGATTTTGGTGACATCCGCGAGTTCCTCGGAGCAGCCCAGCTTGGCAGCTACGGGCTCCAACCGTGCGATGGTTTCCGCGAGGTGCTCGGTGACGAGCTTCTCATTGCCTTCCGCGTCGAGGATGATGATGGCTTCCATGCCGTAGCGCGCCGCACGCCACTTGTTCTCCTGCACGTGCCACGGCGGCATGGTGGGAATGGTGCCGCCGGCGTCCAGGATGGAGGAGAATTCGTCCACGAGGCATTGGGTCAGCGCAGCGATCGCACCCACCTCTTCGAGCGTTGCCAAGCCGTCGCAGATACGCATTTCGATGGTGCCCAAGGCAGCAACAGGACGGATGTCCCACCGGATTTCCGAGATCGCGTCGATCACTCCCGTGGTGAACATGTCCTGCACATAGGACTCGTAGGCCTCCCAGGTTTCGAACTGGAACGGCAAGCCTGCAGTGGGGAGCTGCTGGAACATGAGGGCGCGCTGGGATGCGTAGCCGGTTTCCTCTCCGGCCCAGAAGGGGCTGGAGGCAGACAAGGCCTGGAAGTGCGGGAAGTAGTTCACCAGTCCGTCGAGGATGGGAAGTACTTTGTCGCGGCGATCGATGCCGACGTGGACGTGGACGCCGTAGATCACCATTTGCCGACCCCACCATTGGGTACGTTCGATCAGCTTGGCGTAGCGTTCCTTGTCCGTGACGGGCTGGAGCAGGGGCGGGCTGAAGGGGTGGCTTCCGGCGCAGAATACTTCGACCCCCATGGAGTCGGTGACTCCGCGGACAGCGGCCAGGGACCGGTTGAGATCTTCCTTGGCTTCCTTGACGGTGTCACAGATTCCCGTCACGAGCTCCACCGTATTCAGGAGCAGTTCGCGCTTGATGTGGGGGTGTTCGTCGTCCTCGTTGAGGTCCGGGTGGTTTGCCGCCACGCCTTTGAGGACATCGTTCGCGACTGAGACGAGCTCTCCGGTGCGTGCATTGACGAGCGCCAACTCCCATTCCACACCCAGTGTTGATTGCCTGGATGGCGCAAACTCAATCTGCACGTCGTCCCCTCGGTATATATTTCCGGCCTGCTGTATGGCCGGGGCTTCCCCGCTGCGGGGCCGCCAGCGGTCTGCTCAAGTGTAGTGCAGCTTGGCGTGTCCATATGGAGGGGAAACAGGGACGTTACGCCCAAAAGTTGCTATTGAGAATGATTGTCAATTAGAGTCTTTGCCATGCACCTCACCGTCGTCAGTTCCCTCGACAGCCAATGCCGCGAAGCGGCAACCAGCAGGCTCGGCCGCACGCACAGCAACTCTGTGGTGGTTCTTCACGACCTGTTGGACGGTTCCCAGGTCCTGCGGCGCGTCTACAGGAACGGCCAGCTCTTCGAGCGGGAAACCACCATGCTGGAGCATGGTTGCCTGAGTTGCACCGTCAGGTTGGATGTTGTCCCGACGGCGGAACGGCTCGCCGCGTGCGGCTTCGACCACGTGGTACTTGGCCTGCCGCCGGGGGTCGCCGCAGGAATGGCGGTGGCCGAATTGCATCTCGGCCTTTCCCGGCCCGCTGTTATGGACAACGCAGTGCTTGCCCTGGACCCGGTTGACCTGGACGACCATATCTGGGACCGGCACACGCTGTTTGAATCCGGCTTCACCTCCATGCCCCAGGACGACCGCACCAGCGGGGAGTTCCTCATTGGTGAATTCGGGCAAGTGGACACGGTCATGCTCCACCCCGGCCTGGGGGCCGTTTTGTCGGGCAACCCGCGCGTAGGTTCGGAGGAGTGGGCTACGGGTGTGGAACTGCTGGGACAGTTGGCGCCGCACGCCGACGCCGTGGCGGCACAGGACGGCTTCCGCCCGGGATGCTTCGATGGTGCCGAAGCGGCCGCCCGGACCAAGCCGGGAACGGTCCGTGTCCCCGTGAGCGATTCACCGGGTTCCTTCCGCACTGTGCTGCACAAGGCCGGTCGTCCCCTGCACCCGGGACGCTTCCGTGAGGCGCTTCCCCGGCTGGCTGCGGGAAGCCACTGGCTACGCGGCCGCCTGTGGATCGCATCCGCTGCCAAAACCAGGATCGCTGTTCAGGGGATCGGGCCGCGCGTCTGGCTCGAGAGCACCGGTACCTGGATGGCCGATGCCGCGGCCGGTGCAACCTCATTGGGACAGTCCGGTACAACCTCGGTAAGCCGTGACGTCAAGGCGGGGACCGACGTCGACGCCGTCCTGGACTGGCACCCCAGCTACGGTGACCGCGGCACGGTTCTCGCGGTGACCGGGCGGGCCGATGACATCGACCCCCAGGAGATCCGCAGCCTGCTGGAAGGCTGCCAACTCAGCGAAGCCGAGATGGAACTGGACTTCGGAGTTTGGGACGATCCCTTGGAGTTAAGCGACGCCCTCTGAACCACTTCACACCACAATAAAAAGGAGCAACACCATGAAAGTCAGGAACTCAGTGCGGGCCCTCAAGAAGGTCCCCGGAGCACAAGTCGTCCGCCGACGTGGACGCACATTCGTCATCAACAAAAAGAACCCGCGAATGAAGGCGCGGCAGGGCTGACACCCTCCCAGGGGGCTGTTTAATGGGTGGATGCCCATCCTGAACAAAGACATGTCCCTGTGCATTTCGCTCGCGGCCCGCCCCAGCAACATCGGGACCCGGTTCCACAACTACCTCTACGATCTGCTCGGCTTGAACTTTGTCTACAAGGCCTTCGCGCCGGCCGACATCACCTTGGCGGTCGCGGGCATCCGCGGCCTCCCGATCCGTGGCGCTGCGGTCTCCATGCCATACAAAGAAGCAGTCATCCCGCTGGTCGATGTCATGGATCCCTCCGCGAAAGCCATTGACTCGGTCAACACGATCGTCAATAACGACGGTGTCCTGACCGCCTACAACACGGACTACATAGCCATCGCCAGGCTCCTGAAGGACCATCAGGTGCCAAACACCCACTCTGTGCTCTTGCGGGGAGCCGGCGGAATGGCCAAGGCTGTCGCTGCCGCCCTGCGCGACGCCGGGTTCACTGCCGTCACCATCGTGGCGCGCAATGAAACTGCCGGCCGGGCGCTGGCGGACCTCTACGGATTCGCCTGGCAGGACGACGTCAACGGCTCAACCGCCGATCTCATTATCAACGTCACCCCGCTGGGCATGGCCGGCGCCGATGAAAGGGCCCAGTCCTTCGAGGATGCAACCATTGCAGCTGCCCGGGTGGTGTTCGACGTCGTCGCGCTTCCCTCCGAGACTCCGTTGATCGAGGCCGCACGCGCCGCCGGCAAGCCCGTTATTACGGGCGCGGAGGTAATCGCCATCCAGGCCGAGGAACAGTTCGTCCTGTACACGGGCGTCCGGCCGTCTGCGGAGCAGGTACGCGAAGCTTCGGAGTTTTCACGCCGCCAGGCCGGGCACTAGGCGTCAGGACACAGGCTCCACAACAACGGCCACTCTTTCCTCGCCGATCCGGGTGAGGACCAGGGTGGCCGTTATGGCATCCTTCGATTTGCCGGCCGACTTGGCCGGCAGGAGCTGTTTCCTGAGCTCTTCCGGCGTAACGGCCGTGCCCCGCTTCTTGATGTCCAGCACGCTGATGCCGTTGGCCTTGACCCAGGCCTTGAGCGCTTTCACGTTGTAAGGCATGACCTCGAGCACCTTGTACGCGCGTGCGAACGGGGTGTCATGCAGTTCCGGCGCGCAGATATACGCGATGTGCTCGTCCACGAGGTGCCCGCCCAGCCGTTCAGCGATGTCGGCCACCAGCCCGGCTCGGATGACCGCACCGTCGGGTTCATACAGGTAGCCTTCAACGGGCCCGACGGCGGCTACCGGACCGCCGTCGAAATCCTCGCCGCTCGTGATTTCGGCAGCGCCCCGGGCGCCGATGACGAGTGCCGCGCGGCGCACGCCGGGGCGGGCAACGGCGTTGAACCACAAAGTGACTTCAGTGACGTCACCGCCCACGGACACCCACTGGGCTTCGCAATTGGCGGGCACCGAGTCGTGGGGCATGCCGGGGCCCATCTTGACGCCCACGGCCAGGCCGGTGGCGGCCAGCCCCTCAACGAACGACAAGGGCGGAGAGAAGGCTTCCGGGTCCCAGATCCTCGTGGTCCCCGACGTCGAGGTGGTGCGTCGTGCAGGATCCAGCCATACGCCGTCGATCCCGTCCAGGTCCACGGAGGTGGCGTCTGAGTGCACCACGGTGGCGTGCGGGAACGGCATGAGGTTGATCGTGGCGCAAGCGGCCGTGGTTTCATCCATCTCCACGGCCGTCACGGCGATGTCCATCGAGGCCATAGCCATGGAGTCCGCGCCCAGTCCGCAGCCCAGATCGGCTACATGGGCGATTCCGGCTTGGGCGAAGCGCTCAGCGTGCCGTGCCGCAACGTTCAGGCGGGTCGCCTGCTCCAGCCCTGTCTGGGTGAACAGCATCTGCCGCGCAAACTCGCCGAACTTGGCTTCGGCCCGGGTCCGGAGCCGGGACTGCGTGAGGACGGCGGCCACAACCTCGGGGGAGTGCCCTGCCTTGCGGAGGTCCGCATTTACGCTGAACGCGTCTGCTTCCCGGTAGGGGCCAAGCGAGGCAAGAAGTTCCCACCCTTCAGTGGTGAGCAAGGGTGCAATCTGTTCCTGTGGTGCTTGGGGCATGGGAACCAGCCTAACGTCGCCGGCGCACGTGATGGGACGGGTGAAGCAGGCCGATAGGGTTGTTCGTATGGAAGACAACGCAACTCCGCAGCCCTCCGAACCGAACAACCAGAACGGAAGAATTCCAGCCGCTGCAGGAGCTGCAGAGCACTCAGCTGGCCGTTCCCTTGCCACCTACGCCCGCCCGGCCCTGATCGCCGGTGTCGTCATCGCGGTGGTTTGCGTTGCGTTGCTGATCATTATTTTCGCGCTGGATTCCTTCAATGCGGCCGCCTATTCCGTGACGGGCAAGAGCATCGGTGACGCCACGGACGAGGCCCGCGACATCCGCGAGCTTTACACCGGTGCCCGGATCGGCGGGATGACCGCCCTGGTGATATCCGGCGTCGTGGCGGTTGCTGCCGGGATAGTGCTCTACCTCAACCGCGGGTCTGCTGCGCCGGAGGACGGCGAAGAATATGACCTTGATGACCTCACGGGTCGCTGAACCGATCAGCTCCGACCGTTCACCGATGACGAAATGCTGGCACTCACCTTGACCGAGTGCTAACCGCTTACATAGAGTCTTGTTAGCACTCTCCCTGTGAGGGTGCTAACCACCCCGCCAGGCAGCTACCGGCACCGCGACGACGGTTGCGCGCCTCGGCACCCTTGTTCTTAGTCCATGAATCAGCTCATGAAAAGGAGAGATCCGAGTGTCGGTCTCGATTAAGCCTCTTGAGGATCGTATTGTTGTTCGCCCGCTCGAAGCAGAGCAGACCACGGCTTCCGGCCTGGTTATTCCGGACTCCGCGCAGGAGAAGCCGCAGGAAGGCGAAGTTGTTGCAATCGGCCCCGGCCGCTTCGATGACAACGGCAACCGCGTACCGGTTGACGTAGCTGTTGGCGACGTCGTCATCTACTCCAAGTACGGTGGAACCGAAGTCAAGACCGGTGGCAGCGAGTACCTCGTTCTGTCCGCCCGCGACGTCCTCGCGATCGTCGTAAAGTAACTTCCTGGATCCCCGCACCGCAGCAGCCTTGGATATCGTTCCGAGCCGCAGCGGTGCGGGTTTTCCGTCTTGAAAGGACACAACCATGGCAAAGCAGCTTGCTTTTAACGATGCTGCCCGCCGGTCTCTCGAGGCCGGTATCGACAAGCTCGCCAACACTGTCAAGGTGACGCTTGGTCCGCGCGGCCGCAACGTCGTGCTGGACAAGAAGTGGGGAGCTCCCACCATCACCAACGACGGCGTGACCATCGCCCGTGAAGTCGAGTTGGACGACCCCTATGAGAACCTTGGCGCCCAGTTGGCCAAGGAAGTCGCCACGAAGACCAACGATGTTGCCGGTGACGGCACCACCACCGCCACCGTCCTCGCCCAGGCCCTCGTCAAGGAAGGCCTGCGCAACGTTGCCGCCGGCGCTGCTCCCGGGGAGATCAAGCGCGGCATCGAGGTTTCCGTCGAAGCCATCGCAGCCCGCCTCCTGGAGAACGCCCGCGAGGTCGAAGGTACCCAGGTTGCCAACGTGGCAGCCATCTCCGCACAGAGCGACGAAGTCGGTGAGCTGCTGGCCGAGGCCTTCGGCAAGGTCGGCAAGGATGGTGTCATCACCATCGAAGAGTCCTCCACCACCCAGACCGAGCTGGTCCTTACCGAGGGCATGCAGTTCGACAAGGGTTACCTGTCCCCGTACTTCGTCACCGATGCAGAGCGCCAGGAAGCCGTCCTTGAAGACGCACTGATCCTGATCAACCAGGGCAAGATTTCCTCGCTGCAGGAATTCCTGCCGCTGCTGGAGAAGGCCCTGCAGGCTTCCAAGCCGCTCTTCATCATTGCCGAAGACATTGAAGGCGAGGCACTGTCCACGCTGATCGTCAACCGCATCCGCGGCACGCTCAACGTTGTAGCCGTCAAGGCTCCGGGCTTCGGCGACCGCCGCAAGGCCATGCTCCAGGACATCGCCACCCTCACGGGCGCCCAGGTTGTCTCGCCGGACCTCGGTCTTTCGCTGGATACCGTTGGCCTCGAGGTACTGGGTACCGCCCGCCGCATCACGGTTACCAAGGACAACACCACCATCGTGGACGGTGCCGGCACAGAGCAGGACGTCGCAGACCGCGTTGCCCAGCTCCGCGCTGAGCTGTCCCGCACGGACTCCGACTGGGACCGCGAGAAGCTGCAGGAACGCCTGGCCAAGCTGGCAGGCGGCATCGGCGTGATCAAGGTTGGCGCTGCCACCGAGGTTGAGCTGAAGGAAAAGAAGCACCGCATCGAGGACGCTGTTTCCTCCACGCGTGCAGCCCTGGAGGAAGGCATCGTTTCCGGCGGCGGCTCCGCCCTCATCCACGCCCTCAAGGCACTGGACGAGGATCCGGCCGTCAAGGCTCTCGAAGGTGACGCAGCTGCCGCTGTTGGCATCGTTCGCCGCGCCCTGACCCAGCCGCTGCGTTGGATTGCCCAGAACGCCGGCTTCGATGGCTACGTGGTGGTTTCCAAGGTTTCCGAACTCGAAGCAAACCACGGCTTCAACGCCAAGTCCGGTGAGTACGAGGACCTGATCGCCGCCGGCGTGATCGACCCCGTCAAGGTCACCCGTTCGGCTCTCCGCAACGCCGCTTCCATCGCTGCCCTGGTTCTCACCACCGAGACCTTGGTTGCCGAGAAGCCGGCTGAGGAAGAAGACGCACACGCAGGCCACCAGCACTAAGCAGGTTGCTTGCAGGAACCCCGGTCACGCTTTGTGGCCGGGGTTCTTTGCTGTCTCCAGCAGGGTGCGGGGCTGCTATTGTCGGCGTACGACGGCGGCGGTACCCTGACGCTATTACGGCGGCATGGGTGCGCCAACCGGGCTGCTCCCGGCCGCGAGGTGAGTCATGACCATGCCGGCAACAGCCTTGGACCTCGGACGTTCAGCGTTCTCGGAGCATCGGTGGAGCGATGCTTTGGAGTCCCTTGCGCGGGCGGATGCCGAGGGGGGCCTGCCTCCGGAAGACCTTGAAGTGGTGGCCTCGGTCGCCATGCTTCTTGGCAAGGACTCGGAGGGTGTTGCCTACCTGACCCGGGCCCATGACGAATATGTGGTGCTGGGCGACATGGCGGGTGCTGCCCGGTGTGCTGCGTGGCTCGTGTTGTACATGATGGACATGGGCGAACCTGCCCGGAGCTCCGGATGGATGGCCCGTGCCAGGCACTTGGTGGAGGGGCTGGACCAGCCGGGCACAGCCGAGGGTTATCTCATGATCCCGGCCGCGCTTGGAGCTCTGTACGGAGGGCAGCCCGAGGCCAGCAAAGAGCTCTTCGGCCAGGCTTTGGCGGTGGGTAGGAAGTTCCGGGACCGGGACTTGACGGCCTTGGGCCAGTTGGGCTTGGGGACTGCAGGGATCACCTTGGGATTCACCGATGAGGGTTTGGAACTGCTCGACGAAGTGATGGTGTCCGTGACCGCCGGGGAGGTGTCGCCCATTCCGTCCGGGATCATCTACTGCGCAGTTATTGGGAGTTGCCGCCTGGCCCTGGACGTCCAGCGCGCCCATGAATGGACGGCCGCCCTCCAACGCTGGTGCGGCGACCGGCCGGACATGGTGATGTTCAGCGGCCAGTGCCAGTCGCACAGGGCGGAACTGTTCATCCTCCACGGGGCGTGGGACGATGCCATGGCAGCCGCCCGCATCGCCCAGGACCGTTCACGCCGCGGCGATCCGGAAGCCAGATGGGGCGCATGGTACCTCGAGGGCGAGATACTTCGCATGCGGGGCCAATTTGATGAGGCATGCGTTGCGTATGCCAAGGCTGCCGAGACGGGCTTCGAGGCCTTGCCCGGTTTGGCCCTGGCCATGGTTGCGCAGCATAAAGTGGCCCAGGCCCAAGCCATGCTCCGCCGTGCATTGTCAGGCTCGGACCCCGCCAACCGACGACGGCTGCTGCCCGCCGTCGTCGAGGTTGAACTGGCGGCAGGCGACACGCCGGCGGCCCGGGCGGCGGCCGATGAGTTCGCGGCTCCGGTCGGTGACGCCGGCAGGCCACTGGAACGTGCGATTGCAGCCCAGGCCGAAGCGCAGGTCCTGATCGCAGAAAGCAAGGCGGCCGACGGGCTGTTGGCCTCGAGGAAGGCCTGGCGTCTGTGGTACAGCCTCGAAGCGCCTTACGGTGCCGCAACCTGCAGGGTGCTCGCGGGGCGTGCCTGCTCCGTGTTGGGCGACCAGGCGTCGGCGGCCATGGAGTTCGAGGCCGCTCAAGGGGAGTTCGCTGATCTGGGGGCGGCGCCGGCCGTCGCCGATGTCCTCAGGCTCAGCGGGGAACGAGCGGGGGACGGGGCCTCAACGCTGACTGTCCGCGAGCTTCAGGTCTTGAGGTTGGTGGCCGAGGGGAAAGCCAACAAATCCATCGCCAGGGACTTGTACCTCAGCGAAAAGACCGTTGCCCGCCATGTCAGCAACATCCTGTGCAAGCTGGATGTCCCTTCCAGGGTTGCCGCCACCAAGTACGCGTTCGAACACCATATGGTGAGCTGACATTCTCCCCGTGTGCGCATAAATACCCATCTGTGTTCCGCCTGAATGGGTGATTCGGCCGACGCGGCACCGGATACCGGACCCATAGCTTGGCCTTATGAACATTCCACTGCTCGCCGGCACCGTATCTACCGTGCTCTTTGCAGCCAGCATGTTTCCCATGCTGATGAAGGCGGTCCGGACCAAGGATCTGGCCTCTTACAGCCTGGGCAACATTGCGCTGACCAACATCGCCAATGCCGTCCACTCCGTGTATGTCTTCGACCTCCCGGCAGGACCGGTGTGGCTGCTGCACAGCTTCTACGTGGTGGCGTCGGCCCTGATGCTGGTCTGGTGCGTGCGATACCGCAAGGCTCCTGCTGCCGGCCCCGTGGAAAAACTGGAGACTCCTCCGGCGCTTGTTCATTAAAAGGAAATTGTTGGCCTTTGATTCGAAGAAGGAGAACGGTCATGGGAAGAAACAACGAGGCATCAGCGGACACAATCATCGTGGGAGGTGGGCAGTCGGGATTGGCGCTGGGCTATTGGCTGTCCAAACAAAACCACGATTTCCTGATTCTCGACGAGAACGTCAGGCCAGGGGAGTCCTGGCGTCAGCGCTGGGATTCCCTCCGCCTGTTCACACCAGCCAAGTTTGACGGACTACCCGGGGCACCGTTCCCGGGAGACCGGTTGGCGTTCCCCACCAAGGACGAACTCGCGGACTACCTCGAAGGCTATGCCCGGCGATTCCAGTTGCCGCTTGTCCATGGAGTCCGCGTTGATGAGGTGACCCGGCGGGACCACCGATTCCTGGTGCGCTCCGGGACCAGGACCTGGGACGCCGGGAACGTCGTCGTAGCCACCGGAGGTTACCGGATGCCCAAGCGCCCGGCGTTCGCCACTGAGTTGGATTCCGGCACGTTCCAGCTGCACTCCCGGGACTACAGGAATCCCGGACAACTCCAAGCCGGCCCGGTCCTTGTGGTGGGCCTCGGGAACTCGGGAGCGGAAATTGCCTTGGAGGTCAGCAGGACTCACACCACGCTGCTTGCGGGCAAAGCCAGTGGTGAAATTCCTGTCCGGCACGGTCGGTTGGCAGCCAGGTTCGTCCTGCCCGTCATCCGATTCGCCGGCTTGCATGTCCTGACCCTCAATACCCCTGTCGGCCGGAAGGCAGCACAATCGTTCAAAACAATGGCGACCCCGTTGATCCGGACGAGGACCAAGGAACTGGGGGCCGCGGGAGTGGAACTGGTCCCTCGGGTAGCCGGTGTCAGTGATGGCCAGCCGATGTTGGACGATGGACGGACCCTCACGGTCGCCAACGTCATCTGGTGCACCGGCTACCGCGACGACTACTCGTGGCTGAAGCTGCCGTACGCCAACTCCGGTGGTGAATTGGAGCAACAACGGGGAGTGTCGGCATCGGTTCCCGGGCTGTACTTCATTGGCCAGGAATTCCTGTTCGCGGCAGCCTCGGCAACCCTTCCCGGGGTCGGTCGGGATGCCCGCTACGTGGCTCGCCACCTGACGGCTCAGCGCCCAACCGCCGAGCCAGTTGTTGCCCACGCTATCCACCTTTGAGAACGGAAAAGCGACGGAATCGGAGTCAGGTGGCGTGTTGGATGCGTCACAGTCCCTGTGCCGTCCGGGAGGTCTGCGCAACACAGCCCATGCACAGCTTCACCTGCGGAAATACATAGTGAATACTGCGCTAATTGACTGGGGGAACACGGTTTCACAGGGCTGCCGCACTCGGGTGGAGCTGTAAAACCCCGTATGATGGATGCTTTGTGTAACAGCCTTTGAGGAACCGCCTAACGTGACTACGCCAACGATCCAACCGCCCGCCCGTCCCAACAGGCGGGCTACCGGACCCGTTGCAAAGTCAAAGTTCCGCCCGGAAATCCAAGGGCTTCGTTCCTTGGCCGTCCTCATGGTGGTGGGTTACCACATCTGGATCGGGCGCGTGTCCGGCGGTGTGGACGTCTTCCTCCTGATCTCTGCCTTCCTGATGACACTGCAGTTCACGGGGCGTTTCAAGCAACGGCGCCCCATGGACTTGTTGCGGCATTGGCTGCACCTTTTCAGGCGCCTGCTTCCCGCCGTCGTGGTGGTCCTGCTGGGCACGCTGGCGGCCACCTTTGTCTTCCTGCCGCCCACTCGCTGGGTGGAAGTGGTCCACCAGGCATGGGCCTCCCTGTTCTATTACGAGAACTGGCTCCTGCAGAACCTTGCGGTCAACTACTACGCAACGGATCACAGCCTGGCCAGTCCGGTTCAGCATTTCTGGTCGCTGTCCATCCAGGGCCAGGTGTTTATCCTCTGGCCAGTGATCTTCGCGGTCATGGCAGCCATTTGCCGTAAGTACGACCTCCGGTATCGGGCGTCATTGGCCTACATTTTCGCGTTGATCTTCGTGGCTTCACTGACGTACTCCATCATCTTCACCGCCAACAACCAGGCCGTGGCATACTTCGACACGTTCGCCCGGCTGTGGGAATTCGCCTTGGGGACACTCGTGGCCCTGATCCTCCCCGCACTGGACTTTTCCAGGCCTGTCCGCGTGGTGATGGGGTGGGTGGGTGTGGCCGCCATGTTGAGTTGCGGCATCCTGCTGCAGGTACAAACAGCGTTTCCGGGCTTCGTGGCTTTGTGGCCTACGTTGGCCGCCGTTGCAGTCATTGCGGCGGGACAGACCGGCAGCCGCTTCGGTGTGGACCGGATCCTGAGTTCGAAGTTCCTGGTCCGGCTGGGTGACAACTCCTATGCCCTCTACCTCTGGCACTGGCCCGTCCTGGTGATTGCCCTTGCTTGGAGCGGCAAGGACCATGCAGGGTGGTTGTCCGGAACGGCGATCGTGGCGTTGTCGCTCGTCCTTGCCTTCTTGACCACAAAGTACGTGGAGAAGCCCTTCCGTGAATGGCGCTGGCCGGAGGTGAAGCGTCGGCGCGCCGCCATCTCCATCGCCGCCTGCCTCGCTGTGGCGTGCACGCCCCTCTTTGGCTTCCAGTACAAGCAGTATCTCGACCAGCAGGCTGCTGCCACGCAGGCCTTCAACGACAATCCGGGAGCCCACGCGTTGCTTCCCGGGTACGTGGACCTTGTCAGTGACGGTGCCAAGACACTGCCTACAGCCGAACAGCTCCCGGAAGACTGGGCACGCCTGTCCGGCCCTTGCGAAGGCGATGCGCAACCCGATGACCGGACCTTGCAGTCCAACTGCCAGCAGAACAGCGTGGCCGCTGAGGATGCCACCAAGACCATCGTGGTGCTGGGGGACTCACACTCGCAGCAGTGGCTGGCCGCCCTGGGCCCGCTCGCGGAGGCCCAGCACTGGAAGGTGACCGCTCTCCTGTTGGGCGGATGCCACTTCATGCCGGAGAACCCCGACGCGGATGAGGCTTGCAACGACTTCAACTCGGAGGCGTCCAAGTATGTGGAAGAGCAGTCGCCGGACGCCGTGTTCATGGTGGGAACCATGGCTTCGCCGTCGTCACCTGACGAGCAGTTGGTATACGGCTTTGAACAGACGGTCACCAACTTCAATGACCTGGGCATCCAGGTAGTTGCCATCCGCGACAACCCCCGGTATGACTACAACGTTACGGAATGTGCGCTGGCCAAAGGCGTGGAAAGTTCCGACTGCAAATCCGACCAGCCCGACGTCCTGGCGGCGCAGAGCCCGTTCGCAGCCGTCCAGGGAATGTTCGGTAATGCCGCCTTCCTTGATATGACGGACCTCTTGTGTGACGGCATCCATTGCCCAAGCGTCGTGGGAAACACTTTTGTCTACCTGGATGACAACCACCTGTCCAGGACGTACGTCAGCAGCATGGCGGACATGTTCACGGAGAGGTGGTTTGCCGCGACGGGGTGGGCCCGTTGAGCAAACAGCACAACGTTGCCGCACCTGGAGCGGCCGGCACACCCGCCGTTGCGGAACGCACGACGGCGGCACCCGGCTTCCGTCCGGAGGTTCAAGGCCTGCGCGCCTTGGCTGTGTTGATGGTGGCGACTTACCACATCTGGTTGGGCAAAGTATCGGGCGGCGTGGATGTCTTCCTGCTCATTTCCGCCTTCCTGCTGACCCTCTCCTTCACGCGCAAGCTCGAGAACCGCAAGCCACTGAAACTGTTGCGGCACTGGCTGCACGTGTTCAAGCGGCTGCTGCCCGCCGTCGTCGTTGTCCTGCTGGCGGTGCTGACCGCCACGTGGATTTTCGTCCCCCAAAGCCGGTGGCCGGATGTCCTGGCCGAGGCGTGGGCGTCCTTGCTGTACCGGCAGAACTGGCAGCTCGCGGACTCCGCCGTGGATTACTACGCCCAGGACCACTCCGGAGCAAGCCCGCTCCAGCACTTCTGGTCGCTCTCCGTCCAAGGCCAGGTCTTCATTCTCTGGCCGCTGATATTTGCTGCGGTGGCGCTGCTGCAGCCGCAGCTTGCCAAGCTGTTCCCGCAGCGCACGGCGGCAACCCCCAGGGCGTTGCTGTTCATGGCTTTTGGCGTGGTCTTCGCGGTGTCACTCCTGTACTCCATCGAGCAAACGGCGCATAACCAGGAGTACGCCTATTTTGATACCCGGACACGGCTCTGGGAGTTCGCGCTGGGATCGCTGCTGGCATTGGCCCTTCCTTATCTGAAGCCGGGCCGAGTGCTGCGGGTCATCCTCGGCTGGGCGGGGTTGGCCGCCATGCTCGCTTGCGGTTTGGTCCTGACCGTTGAACGTTCCTTCCCGGGCTTCGTTGCGCTTTGGCCCACCCTCGCCGCGGCAGCCGTGATCATCGCAGGCCAAAGCAACAGCCGCTTTGGAGCCGATCGTCTGTTGAGCTCCCGGCCGTTGGTTCTCGTCGGTGACAATTCCTATGCCCTCTACCTGTGGCATTGGCCCGCCTTGGTGTTTTTCCTGCTCGTCACGGACACCGGTACGCCAAGCCTTCTGCAGGGCCTGGGCATCATGGCGGTGTCGATGCTGCTGGCTGTTGCAACCACGCGCTACATCGAGCTGCCGCTGCGCCGCTGGGAGTGGCCGGACGTACGGTCCTGGCGCGCCGCCGTCGTGATTGCCTGCTGTGGTGCGTTGCTGGCGGTACCGGTCACTGCCTGGCAAGGCGCAATTGCTGCCGAAGGCGCAGCCATTGCTGACCAACCCAAGGAACTGACTCCCGGAGCAGCGGCCCTTTCGCCCGAGTTCGCCGGCCAACCAACCCCCGAAGCGATGATCATCCCGGCTCCCGCGGCCATGAAGGACGAGTGGGCGGACATCGATGGCCTGTGCACCGGTGACAACGTTCCTTCGGATCCGCTCCTGCAGGGGTGCCTCCAGAACGACGAGCCGGACGTGGTCACCAAGGAAATCGTGGTGCTCGGCGATTCGCATGCCCAGCAGTACATGGCCGCCCTCGGACCGATTGCCAAGCAGCACGGCTGGGAAGTCGTGACCCTGCTCAAGGGAAGCTGCCGGTTTGGTGCCGAATCACCGGAACGCACTGATGAGTGCAACGACTTCAACAAGGCAAGTGCCGCCTACGTCATGGAGCATCAGCCCGATGCTGTCTTCACAGTTGCGTCGCTGACCCATGCCACGGCTCCTTTTGAGACCGAAGTTCCCGGCTACCTCGAGGGTATTAAGCCGTTCACGGATGCTGGGATCGACGTCGTCGGCGTGCGCGACAATCCAAGGTTCAGCATCAACATGCCTGAATGCGTGCAGAAGAAGGGGCCGGATTCGCCCGACTGCAACGCGCCGCTTGAGGAGTCGCTTGCCGCTTCATCACCCCTTGACGATTACGTTGGCAAGGTGGAGCGGCTGTACCTGATGGACATGAGCGACTTCATCTGCGAGCAAGGCACCTGCCCGGCGGTGGTCGGGAACGTGTACGTCTACAAAGATGACAACCACCTCACCAAAACCTACGTGCAGAGCATGATCCCCATGTTCGAAGAGCGGCTCCTGGCGGCAACCGGTTGGGCGGAACGCTAGTTCCGCCGGACGCTACGGAACGCTGCAGCGGGTGTTGGAGAGGTGTTGGGACGTACGACGGCGGCCTGCCGCCAGTGCTGTTGCTCACACTCAGGGGTCGCGGAATATGGCGATCGCCGCTGAGGTTCTAGTATTTATCCAACACCTTATGCACAGGCCAGTCCCGTAATGACGGGCTGGTCATCAGTTGCAACCCCTACCAGTTAAGCCCCCAAGAACCCAGGTAAGAGGCGCACACTCATGACCCAGCCCGAACACGATCCCTTTGGCTTTGTAGGCCTGACCTACGACGACGTCCTGCTGCTTCCCGGCCACACCGATGTCATCCCGTCGGACGCCGACACGTCGTCCAGGATTTCCAAGCGCATCACAGTGCAGACCCCGCTGCTTTCGGCGGCCATGGACACCGTCACGGAGTCCCGCATGGCCATCGCCATGGCTCGCCAGGGTGGCCTGGGCGTGGTGCACCGCAACCTGTCCATCGATGACCAGGCCGAGCATGTGGACCGAGTCAAGCGCAGTGAATCCGGCATGATCACCAACCCGCTGACCATCAATCCGGAAGCCACGTTGCAGGAGCTCGACGAGCTGTGTTCCCGATACCGTGTCTCCGGCCTCCCCGTCGTGGACCCCGAAGGCCGCCTTCTGGGCATTGTCACCAATCGCGACACCCGTTTCATTCCGGAGTCCGAGTTCCCCACCCGCCGTGTCAGCGACGCCATGACCAAGATGCCGCTCGTCACCGGCCACGTGGGCATCAGCCGCGAAGAAGCCTCGCACAAGCTCGCCACCAACAAGATTGAAAAGCTGCCGCTGGTCGATGAGCAGGGCCGCCTGAAAGGCCTTATCACCACCAAGGACTTCACCAAGGCAGAGCAGTACCCGCTGGCCACCAAGGATGACGAAGGCCGCCTGCGCGTAGGCGCGGCCATCGGCTTCTTCGGTGACGGCTGGGAACGCGCCATGAAGCTTATCGACGCCGGCGTGGATGCCCTGTTCGTGGACACCGCCAACGGCCACTCCCAGGGTGTCCTGGACATGATCTCCCGCCTGAAGTCAGACCCCGTTGCCGCCCACGTGGACATCATCGGTGGCCAGGCTGCAACCCGCGAAGGTGCGCAGGCACTCATTGATGCCGGTGCGGACGGCATCAAGGTCGGTGTCGGCCCGGGTTCCATCTGCACCACCCGTGTTGTCGCCGGTGTTGGTGTTCCCCAGATCACCGCCATCTACGAGTCCGCAAAGGCCGCCATTCCGGCCGGGGTTCCGTTGATCGCCGATGGTGGCCTGCAGTACTCGGGCGACATCGGAAAGGCGCTCGTCGCCGGTGCCGATACCGTCATGCTCGGCTCTCTGTTGGCCGGTTGCGAAGAGTCTCCCGGTGAGCTCATCTTCGTCAACGGCAAGCAGTTCAAGAGCTACCGCGGCATGGGCTCACTCGGGGCCATGCAGTCCCGCGGCAAGAACACGTCCTACTCCAAGGACCGTTACTTCCAGGCCGACGTCTCCGGCGATGACAAGCTCATTCCCGAGGGCATCGAGGGTCGCGTAGCCTTCCGTGGTCCGCTCGCGTCCGTGGCATACCAGCTGGTCGGCGGCCTTCGCCAGACCATGTTCTACACGGGCGCGCCCACCATCGCGGAGCTTAAGGCACGCGGCAAGTTTGTCCGGATCACCCCGGCAGGCCTGAAGGAATCGCACCCGCACGATATCCAGATGACGGTCGAGGCACCGAACTACGGTTCCCGCTGATGATCCCTGATCCCCGTGGCCACGGCCGCGGGGATCAGCCATTTAAGGGTCGTGCTTTCAAGGCACGCGGCAGCAATGTCTGCCCGCAGGAATAGGCTGGGTGCATGTCTGAAAAGCCCGCACAACCGCGGCACCCGGAGTCGGTCCGGCTCAACCCGGTCCAACCCGGCAAAGCACCGCCCCGCAAGCTCGCGCTCCGCCCGTACGCACGCGCCGTCGGGCAGGTCCTGAAGGTGAGCTTCAAAGCGTCACCTGCGGCCGTCATCATGAAGGTGGCCGGTTCGTTGATTTCGGCCATGCTGCCGCTTGTGACAACCTACTTCGCAGCTCTGACCACCACCGCGCTGGCCGCCGGCTACGCAGGAGACCCCGACGCCGGTCCACAGGCGATCCTGTACGTCATCATCACCGCTGCCCTGGGGCTGTTTTGGGGTGCGTTCAGCAGTGTGGACCGCTACATCCAGCAGCTGATGAGCTTTAAAGTGGGCGCAATCGTGGGCGACATGATGTATGAGCGCTTTCTGGCCTTGGAGTTCTGGCGCTACGACGACAAGGAAACGGTAGACCTCTACGACCGCGCCAAACGGTTCTCCGATTCCTACGCGCGGGTTTTGGACCGCATCGCCGCCATCTTCACGCAGCTTGTCTCGGTGGTCCTGGCCGTGGGCGCGTTGCTGCTGGTCAGTTGGTGGATCGCGGTCATCGTCCTGGTCGCGATCGTCCCCAGCGTCTACCTGCAGTTCAAACTGTCGCGGGAACAAATAGCCCACTGGAACACGCAGGTTGACTCGCGGCGGCAACGCCGGATGATCGAGACCAACCTCCTGCGCCCGCAGCACATCGCGGAGATGCGGCTCTACGGGATTGTGGGCTACCTGATGGACCTGCGTTCCCGGCTCAGAGATGCCGATGAGCGGCGGCGCCTCGATTACCAGAAGCGCTACATCCCCAAGCAACTTGCCGCCGACGCCCTCCAGTACGGCGCCGAGGTCGTCTCCCTGATCTGGGTGGTGGGGCAGATCATCGCCAGGGCGCAGCCGGTAGGCCAATTCCTCTATGTGCAGCAGATCGTCAGCCGGGCGCTGTCCACGGCCAACAACCTGGTGTCGTCGCTGAGCTCCATCGACGAGGACCTTGCCAACCTCAAGGACTACGAGCTGTTCATGGCGCTTCCTGTCCCGAGCGGCAACGAACCGCCCCTCGTGAAGTCGCCCTCAACGGTGGAAATGCGCGACATTCGCTTCAGTTACACAGGCAGTGACATCGAGGTGATCAAGGGCATTTCCCTGACCATCAAGGCGGGCCAGCACATCGCGATTGTCGGTGAAAACGGTGCGGGAAAGTCCACGCTGATCCGGATCCTTGCCGGCTTGTACCGTCCCGATTCCGGGCAGGTACTGCTCGACGGTGTGGACCTGGCCGGGATCGATGTGACCAGTTGGCACCGTCACCTCGCCGTCCTGAGCCAGGAGTTCCTGAAGTACGAGTTCGCCACGGCAGCGGAGAACATCTATCTCGGCGACGTGAAGCAACCACGGGACGACCACCGCATCAAGCGCGCAGCATCCGATGCCGAAGCCATGGACTTCATCAGCAAACTCCCCAACGGCTTGGAAAACCACGTGAGCAACTGGATGGAGGATCCCCGCGGCAGGAAGGGGAGCGGGCTCTCCGGTGGGCAATGGCAGCGGCTCGCGATGGCCCGCAACTTCTACCGGGATGCCTCGTTCATGGTCATGGACGAACCCACCTCCGCCATTGACGCCCTGGCTGAGCACAGGATTTTCTCGAGGCTTTTCGCGGACAGAAGCAGCACCATCATCGCCATTAGCCATCGCCTGGCCACCATAGAGAAAGCGGACGTGGTCTACATGCTGGAAGACGGCCGGATCGCCGAGCAGGGAACACACAAGGAACTGGTTGCCCTCCGGGGACGCTACTTCCGGATGTTCGAATCCCAGCTCACTGTGGAGGAAACCACACGGCCCGCACCTTAGGCAGCAGCTTCCACCAATCCCGCGGAGCGACACGGCGCCCGGGTACCAGTGGGATAAACTCAAGCAGTGACTTATGAGATTGAGATTGGCCGTGGCAAGCGTGGGCGTCGTGCCTACTCCCTGGATGACATCGCGATCGTTCCGAATCGCCGGACGCGTGACCCGAAGGACGTCTCTGTCTCCTGGCAGATCGACGCCTACAAGTTCGACATGCCCGTAATCGCTGCTCCCATGGACTCCGTGATGTCGCCGGAAACAGCCATCGCCCTGGGCCGTTTGGGCGGCCTCGGTGTCCTGGACCTCGAAGGCCTGTGGACCCGGTATGAGAACCCGCAGAAGGTCCTCGACGAGATCGCCGACCTTGCCGACGAAACGGGCAGCCCGGCCGTCACGCGACGCATGCAGGACCTTTACCAGGCACCCGTCCAGCCTGAACTCATCAGCTCCCGGCTTGCCGAGATCCGCGCCGCAGGCGTCACGGTGGCAGGTTCCCTCACGCCGCAGCGTACCCAGGAACACTACAAGACCGTGGTGGCCGCCGGCGTCGACATCTTTGTCATCCGCGGCACCACCGTCTCAGCGGAGCACGTTTCCAAAAACCACGAACCCCTGAACCTCAAGCAGTTCATTTACGAACTCGATGTTCCCGTGATTGTCGGCGGTGCTGCCGGCTACACTCCCGCACTGCACCTCATGCGCACGGGTGCGGCAGGTGTCCTGGTCGGCTTCGGTGGCGGTGCAACCACTACCACCCGCCGGGCATTGGGCATCCACTCGCCCATGGCCTCAGCCATCTCGGACGTCGCAGCTGCACGGCGCGACTACATGGACGAGTCCGGTGGACGCTACGTCCACGTCATCGCCGATGGCGGCATGGGCAGCTCGGGCGACATCGTCAAGGCCATCGCCATGGGTGCCGACGCCGTCATGCTGGGCAGTGCCCTTGCCCGCGCCGAGGAAGCTCCCGGCCGCGGCTGGCATTGGGGTCCGGAAGCCCACCACCTGGAATCGCCCAGGGGAGACCGCGTCAACGTGGGCACCGTGGGTCCGCTCGAGGAGGTCCTGTACGGACCGGGCCACCACACCGATGGTACGTCCAACCTGATCGGAGCATTGCGCCGTTCCATGGCTACCACAGGTTACTCGGACCTGAAGGAATTCCAGCGCGTGGACGTCGTGGTTTCTCCCTACGCAGGGAACTAGTACTCCTGCCAATCGGGCCAGGCAACAAGTAGGGTAGGGAACTATCAGCTGTTGCGTTTGAGGAGGGGTCCGATGAGCAATGCCACAGGTAGTCCGCACGTCCAAGCTTCCGGGGCGCTGAGCCCGGAATCACGTGCCGCTTCCATCGAGGTCCTCAAAGCCACTGCCGAGGCCGGCAAGGAGCTTGACATCCTGATCGTCGGCGGCGGCGTTGTAGGGGCTGGAGCTGCCCTGGACGCCGTTACGCGCGGCCTGACCGTAGGCATCGTGGAAGCCAGGGACTGGGCGTCCGGTACCTCATCCAGGTCGTCCAAGCTGATCCATGGCGGGCTGCGCTACCTTGAGATGCTGGATTTCGGCCTCGTCCAGGAAGCACTCCAGGAGCGGGGCCTGCTGATCCAGCAGATCGCTCCGCACCTGGTGCGCCCTGTGCCGTTCCTGTACCCGCTGACGCGCAGGTTTTGGGAGCGGCCCTACGTGGGCGCAGGCATCATGCTCTACGACACTTTGGGCATCACGTCCGGCCACAGCCGCGGCGTTCCCATGCACAAACATCTCTTCAGGCGAGGAACTTTGCGGGCGGCTCCCAGCCTGAAGGACGACGCCTTCGTTGGGTCCATCCGTTACTACGACGCCCAGGTTGACGACGCCCGATTGGTGGTCAATGTGGTCCGGACCGCTGCGCACTACGGTGCGCACGCAGTGAACCGTGTCCGTGTGGTGGACTTCCTCCGTGAAGGTGAGCGCGTCGTCGGGGCCAAGCTGGAAAACCAGGAAGACGGCAGCGTGTTCGAAGTACGCGCCAAGCAAGTAGTAAACGCGACGGGCGTGTGGACCGACGAAACGCAGGCCATGGTCACTGATCGTGGCCAGCTCAAAGTCCGGGCGTCCAAGGGAATCCACTTGGTGGTGCCGCGCGACCGCTTCCAGTCCACGGTGGGGCTGATCCTGCGCACGGAAAAGTCGGTGCTCTTCGTCATCCCCTGGGGCCGCCACTGGATCATCGGCACGACCGACACCGACTGGAAGCTGGACAAGGCGCATCCAGCAGCGTCCAGCAAGGACATTGACTACGTTCTTGAGCACGTCAACCGCGTACTCAAGCGCCCCTTGACCCGCGAAGACGTAGAAGGCGTCTACGCCGGGCTCCGTCCGCTCCTGGCCGGCGATAACGACTCCACAGCCAAGCTGTCCCGCGAGCACGTGGTGGCGCACCCCGTTCCCGGGCTCGTCGTGGTTGCCGGCGGCAAATACACAACGTACCGGGTCATGGCCAAGGACGCAGTGGACGAAGCCACCCGAGCCATGGATGAACGCGTCCCGCCGAGCTGCACCGAGACGATTCCGTTGCTCGGTGCTGAGGGCTTCAAAGCCGCCTGGAACCGTCGCGCGCGGTCAGCGGAGGAAGCCGGCGTTCACGTGGCACGCGTGGAGCACCTCCTCAACCGCTTCGGATCGATGGCCTCGGAGGTGCTGGACCTCATCAAAGCCCAGCCCGAGCTTGCCCAACCGTTGCCGGGAGCAGACGACTACCTGGCCGCAGAAGTGGTCTACGCAACCACCCACGAAGGTGCCCGCCATGTCCATGACGTTCTGACGCGACGAACACGCATTTCGATCGAAGCATGGGACCGCGGTGTGTCAGCGGTGCCCGTTGTCGCTAAGCTGATGGGTGAAATCCTTGGCTGGAGCGAGGCCCAGCGGGAAAGCGAAGTACGGCATTATCTGGCGAGGGTGGAAGCCGAGCGTCTCAGCCAGCAGCAACCCGATGACGAATCGGCCGACGCCGCGCGTATGGGAGTCGATGACATCGTTCCCCTTCGCTGAGCATCACCTTCGCTGAGCATCACAGGACCTTGGGCCGGGAGGCCGCACTGGAGGGAACACGACGTGGCTGAACCACTTGACCGGTATGACGCGGAACTGACCACGCCGGAAACGGTCATCCTGGAGCTCGTTGCCGAAGACAAGATCGATGCTGCCGCACAGTTGGCCGAACGCCTGCACAAGGTTGGACGCATCTCCAACCTCGAAGGCTTCCTCGAGCAGGTCCATTCACGGGAACACCAACTGGCCACCGGGCTTCCAGGTGGCATCGGCCTTCCCCATGCCCGCAGCGAGTACGTGGACAGGATCTCCATCGCGGTAGGCGTCACAAAATTCGGGCACGCCCTGGACTTTGGCGCGAGTGATGGGCCCGCCACGCTGGTACTGCTCATAGCAACCCCGGCAAGTTCCTTCTCTGACCATTTGGAGGTCCTGGCGACCCTGGCCCGTTCGCTGTCCAAGGAATCCTTCCGCGAGTCGCTGCGGCGGGCGCACGACCCCGAGGTGATCTCAGAACTTATCAACTCCAGCCTGGTGTTCTTCGATCACTAAAACGTGAGGCCGCTTGCCAGGTTCGTTGTTCTACAGTCCGGTTCGTTGTTCTACAGCCGGACGAAGTACGGTTAATAGGTGTTGAAAACCGCGCTGAAACCCCGCTGGATCGCAGGACTTGTCTTTGCGCTTCTCCTGTCCGGGGTGTTTGTGCTGCTCAGCCAATGGCAGCTCAGCCGGTCCACGCAACAAGAGGCCCCGGCGCCGTCCAGCATTGAGGAAGTGAGGCCCCTGGTGGACGTCCTGCAGCCCGGGCAGTTCTTCCCCGGCTCGGTTTCAGATCAAATGGTCAGCGCCACGGGAAGCTACGACGCCGGCAAACAGGTCCTTGTGGAAGGCCGACTCCGGGACGGACAAAAGGGCTACTGGATCGTGTCCGCCTTCGCCGTGGACAACGCACCGAAGCTCAGCGGCGTAGCCGCGTCCCCGCAAACGTGGGTTCCGGTGGCGCGCGGATGGGTGGCCGATGCCTCCCAAGCCAGCGCCCCGCCGTCGGGCACCCTCACGGTGACCGGCCGCTTGCTGCCCTCTGAAGCGCCGCTGCCAAACGTCGACGCCGGTCCCGGCCGCGCGTCGGCAGTGGCCGTTGCGGAACTCATCAACAAATGGGAAATTTCCAGCTACTCCGGGTTCATTGCCGCTACTTCCGAAGTTGTCGGCGGCGTGCCCGTGGTTTCGGACGATGCCCTCAAGCCCCTCAACATCCCCGCCCAGCCTCCGGCCCAACAGGTCAACTGGCTGAATCTCTTCTACTCGGTGGAGTGGGTGGTCTTCGCAGGCTTCGCCCTCTATATCTGGTGGCGGATGGTGGCCGACGACTACCGCCGGGACCAAGAGGATGAGCTTGAGGATGACGACTTCGACGCCGAGCCGGAACACGCCCCACAGCCTCCAGAACACCCCGCCAGCCCTGAACCAGAACAAAAGGTGCAGCAATGATCGAACCCAAGCCGGCCATCCAGCCCGAGCAGTCAGGACCCAAGCCCAAGAAGCGGAGGTTCGGCGGAACGGAAGCCCAAATCCGTTCGGCACTGAAGTTCTACAAGATCATGGCGTACCTGACAGGCGCCATGCTCCTGCTGCTGTGCGCTGAACTGATCGCGCGATACGGCTTCGGCGTCTCCCTCTTCGCCGGTGGCACGAACGCGGTGACAGGGCAGCCTTTCGTGTTCGGCTTCGCCTCCTCGGAACCCAAGGGCGTGATCGGCGGCTTCAACATCTCAACCACGGTCCTGATCGTTCACGGCTGGATGTACGTGGTCTACCTGATCTCCAACTTCCGGCTTTGGTCGCTGTTGCGCTGGCCTTTCTCCAAGCTGGTCCTGTTGGCGCTGGGTGGCGTTGTGCCGCTCATGTCCTTCATCGTGGAGAAGAAATTCCACGCGCAGGTGGAAGCCGAGTTGGCCGCCCACCCGCAGGCTTCAAAGCGCTACTGAGTTACTGCTGGCCGGTGTTCGGCTCCTGCCGATGTGAGATGCCTTACGCGGGGCCCGGTTTTGGCCCCTGATGCCCGCTGTGGACGTGCACCGGGGTGGCCCGGCAAAGTAGTCTTGTTTGGTGACTACTCCCACCGCACCCCAAACTTCCCAGAAGCCGGTGCTGGTTGTTGACTACGGTGCCCAGTACGCGCAGCTGATTGCCCGCCGCGTCCGCGAAGCAAATGTGTATTCGGAAATTGTTCCGCACACCTTCACCACCGAGCAGCTTCTGGCCAAGAACCCGGCAGCCATTATCCTCTCCGGCGGACCTTCCAGCGTGTACGCCGAAGGTGCTCCGCGCGTAGGAGCAGACCTCTTCGAAGCCGGCGTGCCCGTTTTTGGCATCTGCTACGGCTTCCAGGCCATGGCCAACGCTCTGGGCGGAAAGGTGGCCCAGACCGGCCTCCGGGAATATGGTGCCACCGAAGCACTGGTGGTCGGCGATGCCCGCTCCATCCTTGACGGAGTGCCTTCGGCGCAGAACACCTGGATGAGCCACGGCGACTCAGTCCACGAGGCCCCGGAGGGCTTCGAGGTCCTGGCGACCACGGCGGGTGCCCCGGTTGCCGCTTTCGCCAACGACGAAAGGCGCCTCTACGGTGTGCAGTGGCACCCCGAGGTAAAGCACTCCGTGCACGGCCAGCACGTCCTGGAAAACTTCCTTTTCAAGGGCGCAGGCTTGAGCCCCAACTGGACAACCGGCAACATCCTCGAAGAGCAGGTGGAGCGGATCCGCCGGCAGATCGGCGATTCCAAGGTCATTTGCGGCCTTTCGGGCGGCGTTGACTCCGCCGTTGCCGCCGCCCTCGTCCAGCGGGCCGTGGGGGACCAGCTGACGTGCGTATTCGTCGACCACGGACTGCTCCGCGAAGGTGAGGCAGAGCAGGTCGAGCGGGATTTCGTCGCCGCAACGGGTGTCAACCTGTACGTAGCCAACGAGCAAGAGCGCTTCCTGTCGGCCTTGGCCGGTGTCAGCGACCCCGAGACCAAGCGCAAGATCATTGGCCGGGAATTCATCCGCGCCTTCGAGGAAGCAGAGCGGGCCATCATCGCCCAGGCCGCTGCCGAGGGCGAGAAGATCAAGTTCCTGGTCCAAGGCACGCTGTACCCTGACGTCGTCGAGTCCGGCGGCGGCGAGGGTGCTGCCAACATCAAGAGCCACCACAACGTGGGTGGCCTCCCCGAGGACCTGCAGTTCGAACTTGTGGAGCCGCTGCGCGCACTCTTCAAGGACGAGGTTCGTGCCGTGGGCGCCCAGCTCGGCCTGCCGCAGGAAATTGTCGGCCGCCAGCCCTTCCCCGGCCCGGGCCTTGGTATCCGCATCGTCGGTGAAGTCACCAAGGAACGCCTGGATCTGTTGCGCAAGGCCGACGCCATCGCCCGCGCCGAACTGACGGCCGCAGGTTTGGACAACGACGTCTGGCAGATGCCGGTTGTCCTCCTTGCTGACGTCCGGAGCGTCGGTGTCCAAGGCGACGGACGTACCTACGGCCACCCCATCGTCCTGCGCCCCGTGTCCTCCGAGGACGCCATGACGGCAGACTGGTCCAGGTTGCCGTACGACCTCCTGGCCCGTATCTCCAACCGCATCACCAATGAGGTGGACGGTGTGAACCGCGTAGTGCTGGACGTCACCAGCAAGCCACCGGGAACCATCGAGTGGGAATAACAGCATGAGTGGCCGGCCTCCTGAGGGAGGCCGGCCACTGTGCTTTCCAGCTTGTGAAATGACGGCGAATTTTGCGCGGAACAGTGTTGCGGAGCGGGCTGGAGGCGTATTCCGGCTACCCTCGAAAGTATGCCGGTATGGTCCAAGGCGTCTAAAGCTAGTACAGAAAAGAAGGCAGCAGTTGTGTCAGTAGGTCAAAGTCACGAAGAGGGCTCCGAAGAGCTTCGGAAATGGCTGTCCGGACTCAAGCCCGTCACCGGGGCGGACACGATGCTGCGTTTCGTCAAGACGCCCGAAGGCGCTATCGACCTGAGCAACGCCCACCCCTCGGGACTGGCACAGCTGCTCGCAGGCCGCAAAACACGGCTATCCACACTGATCCGCGATCGCCAGCAGTACCTTGTGGCTGCGCGGGCAGCGCGGAACATCCGCTCCAAGATCTTTGAGCTCAGCAACGACCGCGGTATCGAGGCCGGATATTTGTCTGCCGGCACGGTGGTGTGGACCTCCGCCGTTGGAGGCAAACCACAGCGCGTTTCCGCCCCCGTCATGCTGACGTCCATCGTCCTGACTGTTCGTCCGGGAGAGGACGACTTCGAGCTGCAGCTAACCGAGCAAGCACGCATCAACCCGGCTCTCGTGCGCCACCTGAAGACGGTGCATGGCATCGTGTTTGACGTCAATGCCGTTGCACGCATGGCCTACAACACTGCGCGGCTTGATCCCCAGCCCGTCCTTGACCGTTTGGCTACCTTGGTTCAACCGATCCATGGAGCAGAGGTGGAGTTCAACCTGCTGGTGACCACGCTGGCCGATCTTTCCGGGAACCTGGACGATCCGTGGATCAACATGAACAACCCGATCGTGGCGGCGTTGGCAACCGCAGCAAACGGCGGGGACGTCGAGCCTGAAACCATCAAGGCGGGGCGTTTCCCCAGCCTGGACGAACGTGATCCTGCGGACGAGCTCCTTCTGCTGGATGCCGACACGGACCAACAGTACGTGGTGGACGCCGTTCGGGCCGGTGATTCGCTCGTCGTCAGCACTCCACCCGGTAGCGGCCAGACGCAGACGGCGATCAATGCCATCGGCACGCTGGTGAACGAGGGCAAGTCCGTCCTGGTTGTGGGGGACCGGCAGTCCAGCCTCGCAGGGCTGTCGTCCCATCTGGAGTCGTTGGGCCTGGATTCCATGCTGTTCCGTCCGGGCAACGGCACAACTCCGCAGCAGCTCAAAGGCCAGTTGGTTCGTGCCATCATGCGCAACGAGAAGGCCCTGGAACCACAGCTCGGCAATCTGCACCAGACACTCACAGGCCACCGGCATGCGCTCATGGACCACGTGGCCTCGCTCCACAACGTCCGCGAGCGTTGGGGTTGCTCGCCGTATCAGGCGATGCAATCCTTGGCGGAGCTCACCTCCATCCATCCGGCTCCGTCCACTACGGTGCGCCTGAAGCGCAGTGTGCTGGACAACATCAAGGACCGGGAGGAGCTGGCCGGACGGTTGCGCCGCGCAGCCGAACTGGGCAGCTTCAGCCGTGCCTCGACGTCGAGCCCCTGGTATGGGGCCCGACTCGTGACCCGCAAGGAGACCGAAGAAGCACAGCAGCTTGCCCGCACGGCAGAGGAAAAGCTCCCCAAGCTGCGGGAACGCATGAAGCAGCTTTCCGACCATGCCGAGATCCGGCTGGGTGAGACCTTCACCGAATGGGGCGCCCAGCTTGAACTGCTGATCGCGGTGCGGGAGAGCCTGGACAAGTTTACTCCCGACATTTTCGACAGGCCGGTCCACGATCTCATTTCTGCTACTGCCAGCTCCGCGTGGAGGCGGGAACGCAACTTGGAGATGCCTTCCATGCAGCGCTCCCGATTGCGCCGCGTGGCCAAGGAATACGTACGGCCCGGTGTCCACATCGCCGACCTTCACAGCTCCCTTGTCCTTGTGCAGGAGCAGCGTGCCCTGTGGGCAGGCTACGCCACCACGCAGCGGCACCCGGCCGTACCTTCGGGACTTGCGGACCTTGGTGCCGCGTACCGTGAGCTGGACGGGGAGTTGAAGCGGCTGGGCGAAGCCCTGAAGCACACCCCCGCGGGCGGCTCGCTGCACGACACGCCGTACCTGGAGCTGATGGAACGGCTGGAACGACTCGTCGCGGACACAGCCACCCTGGAGACCCTTCCGGAGCGAACTCTCCTTATCGAGGAGATGCGGGAGCATGGCCTCGGGGAGCTCCTTGCCGACCTTGCTGCCCGTGAAGTTCCGGCCTCATCCGTTGCAGCTGAGCTGGACCTCGCTTGGTGGCAGTCCGCACTGGAAGCCATGATCAGCGGCGACGATTACCTTGCCATGTCCGATGGCGATTCCCTCCGCAGGCTGGAGGCTGAATACCGCTTGGCGGATCAGGCCCATATAGCCAGTGGTGCTGCCCGGTTGCGGTGGCAATTGGCGGGCAAATGGCGCCAAGGGATCGTGGAGCATCCGCGGCAGGCAGAGTTGCTCCGGGCCTTGCTTAAGGACGGGCGGGTCACGCTGCCGGCCTTAAGTGCGCAGGCCCCCGATCTCGTGCCGCTGCTGGTACCGGTGTGGTCGGTCAGCCCGTACCTGCTGACGGGTGTCCTGCCCGCGGAACAGAAGTTCGACGCCGTCGTCATCATCGACGCCGAATCGACGTCCCTCCAAGCCGTGCTTCCGGCCATTGCCCGGGCGAAGCAGGTTGTTGCCTTCGGCGATGCCAAGATCGCAAATGCCCGTACTTTTAGTGTTGCAGTTGAACCTCCTGTGGCGGGAGTGGCCAGCCACGAGACGGTGGACAGTGCGTTCAAAGCGCTTGCCCGTGTCCTGCCGACGTGGCAACTCAACTGGGTCTACCGGGCCGTTGACGAGGACCTTGTCCTGCAGTTGAGCAAGAACTATTACGACGGTGGGCTTCGCCGCCTGCCCGACGGCAGTTCCGTTACTGGGCTGGACCGGTCGATTCTGGTGGAGTACATCCCGGATGGCACAGGACTGCCGGGTGCGGACCACGAGGGCGTTGAGTCGGTGACCGCAGAGGTCAACCGCGTGGTGGATCTCGTGTTTGAACACGCCCGTTTGCGCCCGCGCACGTCGCTTGCCGTTGTCACTGCAAGCCTGCGTCACGCAGCCCGTATTGGTGAAGCGATCAGGCTTCAGTTGCCGAACCACCCGCTGTTGTCCGCTTTCTTCGGGGCCGGGCCGGAGTCCTTCCGGGTCGTGGACCTCGAACGGGCCCACGGCCTGGTACGGGACCATGTCATCTTTTCGCTCGGCTACGGCCGCACGCCCCATGGCCGGGCCTTGCATTCCTTTGGGCCGTTGTCGGCCGAGGGGGGACGCAACCGCTTTGCCTTGGCCATGACCCGGGCCCGCCGATCCCTGCACGTGCTGACCTGCTTCCGTCCTGAGGACCTGGACTTGGACCGGCTGGCCCATGGCGCGGTGGACTTCCATGAGTTGCTGGACAGGGAGCTCTCCGGGAACAGCAACCTCGGAACTCCGGCCTCCCGGGCTGTCGCGAGTGAACAGGCACTGGGCGAGGACCCCTTGGTGGCTGACCTTGGGGAGCGCCTGCGCGCAAGGGGTGCCCGGGTGTGGCACCTGTATGACGGCGTGTTGGATATCGCCGCCGCCGCCGACCCGGTCCACACCATCGGCAGGGAGGGTGCCGAGGTGCCCACCCCCGTAGCCATTGAGTCCGACGGGACTGAACGCTACCGGCGGATGAGCGTCCGCGAACGGAGCCGCCTGCGCCCGCAACTGCTGGAGCGCATGGGCTGGAGGTATATGTCGCTCTGGACCATTGAGGTCTTCACGGATCCTTCTTCGTGCGCTGACCGCATCGGCTCGTATTTGGGACTTGAGAACCATGTTTCCCAGGCCGTCCCCGTCACGGAGCATGGCTTCCTGGACATGGATCTTGAACAATTGAACCTGGACAACGCACAGTCCTCCTATGGCCGCTCCTCCGCCTCTGGAGTCAGTGGCAGGGTTCCCCAGAAGGAAGAAACCGGGAAAGAAGTACCAGTGAACGAGCAAGAAGCCGGTAAAGAGCCCGACGCCGAAGAAGTTGGTGCTGAAGCCAAGGAGAACGCTGACAAGGCCGCAGTAGCCAAGCCCGCAGCGTCGAGGCCGAACTCCGGAGGCATCCTGCCTACCAAGGCCGCTGAGGACGATCCGAAGCGATGGAACGACGAGGATGGCTACGACCATGAACAGTGGTTGAAGGAGCAGAAGCCCCCGCACTGGGGTTAAGCCGCACTGAGTCCTAGTGCCCGGCACTACGGATTCACCAGCACGAAGAAAAGCTTGCCCTGCGTTGACGCACCGGCAAGCTTTTCTGCTTGTTGAGGGTCTGCTGCCACGACCACGAGCCCTTCGGTATCGCTGGTGCCCAGCCACTGGCCGGCTTGACCTCCTCGGACTGAGGTCCACAGAACGGGGACGGGCCCGGCGAGGACCTCGCTGCCCCTGGCATCGTCGAACGCTTCGGTGGCAGTGAGGATCACGGTGACCAGCTGGCCAGGGGAGAGGAGCTGTATGGAGGAGGGGTCTGCCATGCGAAGGGGAACAGCAGCGGACCCGGCGGGCGCACCCGTGAGAAGGCCCGGGCCCAGGAGATTTGCCTCGGTGGGGACTTGTCCCTTGGCGAGCGGAGAGGCGAGTTGGCGGCCTGCCAGCAGCGCGGGATCCGTCAAAGCTCCGGAGACAGCGAAGTCCGTTGGCACGCCCACGCTGGTGAAGTCCGCCGGTGTAATGCTGGTTCCCGCTGCGAGGTCACGGGCGGCGACGAGGACGCTGGTGCGCTGTTCCGATGCGGGCGTCAATTGTTGTACTGCGATGCCGGTGGCCACGCAGAGGAGCAAGGCAACTGTCAGCCGACGATTCCGCGATAGCCAGGAACTGAGTCGTCGACGAGGGGAGTAAGACGAGCGGCGACTCTTTGGATAACCGCGCCCGGCCCGGGCGTCGGGAACTCCCGGTGCGCGAAGCGCGCCGTTGGTGCGGGAAGTAAAAGGCCCGCGGAGGGACAGTCTGGAACCGGATGGCGTTTGTGGCATGTCGCCACGCTAACCACCGGCCCCGGCCGCTCGACAGCGGCCGGTTGCCCTATGTGGATAACGGGGGGATTAGCTGGCTGCTGCTGCCGGGGCAGGCGTTGCTGCGGGCGCTGGCGTTGCTGCGGCGGGCGAGGCAGCGGCCGCCGGAGTCGCGGAAACGGTGCTGCCCTTCGAGTCACGCGAATCAGTGCGGTAGAAGCCCGAGCCCTTGAAAACCACGCCAACGCTGTTGAACTTCTTGCGCAGCGCTCCGTTGCATTCCGGGCACTCCGTCAGGGAGCTGTCAGAGAAGGACTGGACGATGTCAAAGGCATGGTCACAGTCTTTGCAGGCGTATGCGTATGTGGGCACTGATTTCCTCCTTTAGAACAAGGTTCAGGTCCTGTGCAGCGTGTCCGGAGCTTTCCCGGTTTAGCAGTCGCAGGGCCTGAGTGCTAATTCTATCATCCGTGCACTTAGGATCCGCCACCCAGTTGGACGATCCCCGAGGGCGTCAGCGCGGCCGGCACGGGACGATCGAAAGCCTCGGCGGGGATGGTTCCGGAAGGCAACACATCGTCGTCGTACACCACCGCAATGGTGGGCGGACGCCCGCCGGAAGAATCAAGGCCCGCGAGGAGGCGGTCGTAATATCCGCCGCCTTGTCCGATGCGGTTGCCATCACGGTCCACAGCCGTGGCGGGCATGAAGATCCCTGCTGCACCGGCTACCACCGCATCATCCAGGCGTTCCCCTTCAGGTTCGTCGATGGGGGCAAAGTCGGAACGGACAAAGGCCGTTTCCGGCGTCCAGTAGACCCAGCTGAGGCGGCGCCCCGCTTCACAGACAGGAAGCAGGATCCGGTGGCCCGCGTCATGCAGCGCGGCGATGAGCGGCCTGGTGGGCGGTTCGTGGGCCACTCCAACGTAGATGGCAAATGTCGCAGGGGATCCTCCGGATACTTTCGCAGCCCACTCCGTGCCGTGGCGGGCAATCAAGTTACCGGCCTCTTCCAGTTGTTCAGCGGCGAGACCCCGCCGGTAGAGGCGGCGACTGCTTCGGATGTCGTCCTTCGATGCCATTTTCGTCCGATCCTTATGGTTCGCTGTGTGCCGGGGAGTCGCGGAGAGCCACTCCTTGGAGGGTGCATTCCGCATCCTGGTCCGGCGGGGTTTTACCGGTTGGTGTGTTCCTTCCGTTACATTAGTCCGGTGACTCTCGATAACAATGCTGTCCGTAAGGCCGTCATCCCCGCAGCGGGTCTTGGTACCAGGTTCCTCCCCGCCACGAAGGCGATGCCGAAGGAAATGCTGCCCGTGGTTGACAAGCCAGCCATCCAGTACGTCGTCGAGGAAGCGGTCAAGGTTGGCCTTCACGACGTCCTGATGATCACCGGGCGAAGCAAGCGCGCCCTGGAAGACCACTTCGACCGTGTGCCGGCGCTGGAAGCGACCTTGGCTGAAAAGGGCGACACGTCCAAGCTCGAGGCCATTCAGTCCGCCACCAACCTGGGCGATATCCATTACGTTCGCCAGGGCGATCCCAACGGATTGGGGCACGCCGTGTTGCGTGCCAAGCAGCACGTTGGCCACGAACCCTTCGCCGTCCTGCTGGGTGATGACCTCATCGACCCGAAGGACGACCTGCTTAGCGAGATGATCGCCGTCCAACAGAAGACCGGCGGATCCGTCGTGGCGCTCATCGAGGTGGAGCCCTCCAAGATCAGCGCCTACGGTTGCGCCGACGTCGAGGAACACAACGAAGACGGCTACGTCCGAATCAAGCAGCTTGTCGAGAAGCCCTCCGTGGAGGAAGCTCCGTCCAACCTTGCCGTCATCGGCCGTTATGTGCTGCACCCGGCAGTGTTCGATGTCCTGGAGAAGACAGCTCCGGGCCGCGGCGGAGAAATCCAGTTGACGGACGCCCTTGAGGTCCTGGCCCGCGGTGAAGGCGAAGGTTACGGCGTTTACGGCGTGGTCTTCCGGGGCCGCCGTTACGACACCGGCGACAAGCTCAGCTACCTCAAGGCCTGCATCGAGCTGGCCTGCGAACGCGATGACCTTGGCCCGGAACTCCGCGAATGGCTGCCAAGCTTCACTGCTGATCTGCCCAAGTAACTCTCGCATGTACGGCTCTGCGATCTGGCCGGTAACGCTGGAAAGCGGAGACCTCGTGCTCCGGCCAATCCGTTACCGCGACAAGCGGGAATGGTCCGAGGTTCGTTCGCGGAACAGTGAATGGCTGGCACCTTGGGAAGCGTCCAACCCTGCCCCGGGCGGACGCCTGCCCAGTTACCGGCAAATGGTCGCATCTCTCAATGAACAAGCCCGGCAGTCCACGGCACTGCCGTTCCTCATCACAGAGTGGACGCCCGGGTTCCGCGAACCGCAGATCGTGGGCCAGTTGACGGTCTCATCCATCGTGTGGGGCTCAGCCATGATGGCCACGCTTGGCTACTGGGTGGACAAGGATCGCGCCGGCCGCGGCATCGCCCCCACAGCTGTAGCCATGGCAACGGATCACTGCTTCCGGACACTGGGGCTGCACAGAATGGAGATCAACATCCGCCCCGAGAACGCGCCGAGCCTGCGTGTGGTGGAAAAGCTTGGATTCCGTGACGAGGGCTACCGCCAACGGTACTTGCACATCAACGGGGAATGGGCCGATCACAGGTCATTCGCGATTACGTCCGAGGAAGTGCCGCAGGGCCTTCTGGAGGGTTGGCTCAGAGGACGAACGGGCAGGTCATAGGCCCTTTTGGGCTGTAACTCCAATCATTTGAGGACTCGCCGGCGACACACCGTGGACAATGCCGCAGCACCTGACGATTTGCTTCTACGGTTTTGAATGTGGACTTCCCTCTCAGCAGCTCAGTGGTACTCGTTGTCACTGTCGCGCTCTGGATGGTGTGGGTCGCTCCGTATGTCCTCAGGAACAGGCGGCAGCAAGTCCAAACGGCCACTGTGCCGGCGGAAGCAATCGAGGACGAACCAGACGAAACGCAGGCAGGGGTGGTATTGACTTTGGCACCTCAGCAGGAGAAACCGATGGAGACCATGCACAGCAAAGCACAGGCGTCGCCCCAGGAATCCCGCGTGGCTGAGTCGTCGTCCAACAACCCGCCCGTCACCCCTTTCACCATCCGTTATGCCCGCTTTACGTTGGCGTTGTCCGGCCTGGCCCTGCTGTTGACTGCACTCATTTCGGGCGTGCTGTGCCTTTTTGGCATTGGTTCCTTTTGGCTCCCGCTGGTCTCAACCGTGGGCGCGGTACTTGCCGTCGTGACCCTGCGCAGGCTTGCCCTTCGCGATCTTCGCGAACGTCGTGCGCGCCGTGCCGCCCAAGCGGCGCCCATCCCGACGCCCGCAAGGTACTTGCCGAAGGAAGTCCCCGCTGAGTCCAAGCAAACCAAGGTTTTCGACGCCGAAGCCGGCAACCGTGAGGCCGCCCGGCTTTCTGCCGTGGAACTCCGCCAAGCCGCTTTGGCGGTGGCACTTGCCGCTGGTGACAAGTCGGCGGAAGCTGCTGCGGATTGCCGGGGCGAAAGCTGGGAGCCGGTGGAAGTTCCCAAGCCCACCTATGTTGCTGCTCCCAAAGCGCCTCGACCGGCTCCGGAGCCCTTGGACCTCCCGGAGGCACCAAAGCCGGTAGGCAAGCCCGTCCTCAAGCAGAATGCCGAACAGGCCGAAGCCGCGGGAACTGCGCAGGTGCGCGCCGCTGCCAAGGTTCCCAGTGCCCTCAGCAACTTGGATGATGTCCTCCAGCGCCGCCGGGCTTAACCGCAAGTGACCAGACTCTGCGTAGCTGGCGGCACTGGCCAGGTTGGTCGCGAAGTTGTCCGGTTGGCGCTCGACGCCGGACATTCAGTTTCCGTCGTGAGTCGCCACGTGCCGCCTGCCGGTACTGACAAACACCACGACGGCGCCACGTACTTCGAGGGCGACGTCACCACAGGCTTCGGTGTGGCGTCCGCGGTGGCGGGCACCGACGTCGTGATTGATTGCTTTGAGGGGCAGTTCGGCAAGGCCCGCAAGAACTTTGCCGACGGCGGCGCGCGGCTGCTTGCCGCGGCTCACCAAGCCGAAGTACGCAAGGCTGTTGTCTTGTCGATCATCAATTGCGACCGGAGTACCTACTCCTTCTACGTTTCCAAGGCGGACAAGGAGCGCGTCTACGCGGCATCCGACCTGGAAACTGTGGTTGTTCGTGCAACACAGTTCCATTCCCTTCTGGACATGATGTTTTCCGCGGGAGCCAAGGTGGGGTTGGTCCCGGCGTTCAAGGACGCTGGATACCAGTCGATCTCACCCACGGACGTTGCCCGGGCAGTGCTTGACGTCGCGTTGGAAGAGCCTTCAATTGAGCGCCACCGGGTGCTGACGGTCGGTGGTCCTGAGATTCGGGGCATGAAGGACATGGCTGTGTCGTGGAAGGCGATAACAGGCGCACGCGGCAGGGTGGTGGAGTTCCCGTTGCCCGGAGCCATGGGTCGCTACCTCCGTGCCGGCCACAACCTGGTCCCGGAGCAAACGTACGGCACGGAGACGTTCGTGTCGTGGTTGGAAAAGCGCCGCGAAACTTTATAGCCTAGGGACACTGGCCGCGCGGGAACGCCTGGTCCAGGGGCTATAGCTCAGTTGGTAGAGCGCTTCGTTCGCATCGAAGAGGTCAGGAGTTCGAATCTCCTTAGCTCCACAGGCGGGGAGAAACGCCTCCACCAGGAACTGGAGAGAGTGCATGTCCCACGTTCGACGCTTCGACCATGTTGGCATCACGGTTGCCGATCTTGACCAAGCCATCGACTTCTTTGTGAGCCTGGGGCTCGAAATCGAGGGCCGGATGTCAATGGAGGGCGAGTTCGTCGACACCGTCATTGGCATCCCGGATTCACGCAGCGAGATCGCGACACTCCGGGCGCCCGACGGTGGTGCCGGTATTGAGTTGTCGAGCTTCAGCCGGCCCGGGCACCAGGCGGGGTCTCCTGCGGCCATGTCCACGGAATTGGGAATCCGCAACGTAGCCTTCGAGGTTCATGACCTGGATGCCGCGCTCGAACGGGTGGCGGCGGACGGCTACGGCCTGGTTGGCGGGGTTGGTCAATACGAAGACATCTGGCGGATGGCCTACGTACGCGGTCCGGAAGGAATCATCGTGGCACTCGCCCAGCGAACGGGTTAGTCCATCGTAGAATTTCCCTGTGACTGAGAGCCCCGCACACAGGCCCGGAAACCCGACACGGTTCACCGGCCCCCTCTTGGTCGGCGTCATGCCGGGCCAGAATCGCATCGTGGTTGAGCGGGCTGCGCAGTTAGCCCTCAGTGCAGGGCTGCCGCTGGTCTGTGCGTTTGTGGACGTGACGGTGTACCCCGTGGACGGAACTACCGGCGGGCCGGCCGCGCCCATCGATCCTGATGCCCTGGACGGGGAGGCCCAGGAGATTCCGCGGGACCTGATCGCCGCGATCACGTCCCAGCTGGCCGGCACAAACGTGGACTGGTCCATGGTGTCCCTGGCCGGGGAGCCCGCACGTGCGCTCGCCCACGAAGCCGGGCGGATCAACGCCTCGATGATCGTGGTAGGCACCCGGGGGCGCAGGCTGGGGTCGGCCATCAAGGAGTTGACGGCGGGTTCCGTGGCGAAGCATCTCTTTCATCGTCAGGATCGCCCGGTACTGGTGGTGCCCGTGGAACCGCGGATCCCGGATGACGATGACGAGGACTGACACAGGCCGTCCTGTTCATGTCCGGTGGTTTTTCATCGGGACCGTGGCTGCCGGGGGTGTCTTCGGAGCCTTCGCGCGTTATGGCTTGGGGCTTGTGATCCCCGCACCTAATGCCTGGCCGCTGCCCACCCTGGTGGTCAACCTTTCCGGCGCGTTTGCGCTTGGCGCCTTACTGGAGGCCCTTTCCCGCAGGGGACCCGACGCCGGTCGTCGTCAAATCCTGCGGCTTGCGTTGGGTACGGGCTTCCTGGGCGCGTACACCACATACAGCACACTGGCCCTTGACGCGGTCCACCTCTTCATGGCGGGTGCGTCGATGGAAGCGGCCGGATATTTGGCCGCCAGCCTCTTCGGTGGTGCCGCGGCCACTACGGCGGGGATCTGGCTGGGAGCCTGGCTCCACAGGCGAGGGTCATGACGGTCCTCTTGTTGTCCTTGGCCGGGGGAGCAGGGGCCGCTGCCAGGTTCATCGTGGATGGATTGGTCCGGACCCGCCTGCGCACTGCGTTGCCGTGGGGGACGATCCTTATCAACGTTTCGGGGTCCTTGATTCTGGGCTTCCTGGCCGGTTTGGTGATGAACGGCCAGGCCCCTGGATCCCTCCAGCTGATCCTGGGGACCGGCTTCCTGGGCGGCTACACGACGTTCAGCACAGCAAGCCTGGAGACCATCAGGCTTGTGCAAAGCCGCAGGACGTGGCTGGCGCTGGTCAACGGCTTCGGGTCCTTGGCGGCAAGCGTGGGGGCAGCAGCGGCGGGCCTTTGCATGGCTTTGCTGTTGGCTTAAAGGGAGGCCGAGCGAGTGGCGTTGCCCAGCGGTAGGATCAGTGCCATGGCTAAGAAGACTTTCAATGAGCTGTTGTCCGCCCAGGTCGCCAACGAGTTTGCGGCCTCCCAGCAATACATCGCAGTCGCCGTGTATTTTGACGGCCAGGACCTGCCACAGTTGGCCCGCCATTTTTATCGCCAGTCCCTGGAAGAGCGTAACCACGCCATGATGATGGTCCAGTACATGCTGGACCGGAACGTGCACGTGGAGATCCCGGGCATCGGGCCGGTCCGCAACAACTTCACGAACGCCAAGGAGCCCATAGCCTTGGCGTTGGAGCAGGAGAAGGAAGTCACCAGGAACATTGAGGACATGTTCCGTGCTGCCCGCGCAGAGGGCGACGCCCTGGGTGAGCAGTTCATGTTGTGGTTCCTGAAGGAACAGGTGGAGGAAGTTGCCTCCATGACCACGCTCCTCAACATCACCGAACGTGCCGAGAACCTGTTCGACGTCGAAAACTACGTTGCCCGTGAGACTGTGGGCGACAGCGGACACGACTCGAGTGCTCCTTCGGCAGCCGGTGGCGCCATCTAGGGAACCCTCACAGCAGGTGCAAGGGGCCGTTGGAAGGTCAGCTTCCAGCGGCCCCTTCGCTCGCCAGGGGCTCGTCGTAGGCTGACCGCTGCAACAAGGACAACCGGCTGGCGATGCGGGCAAGATCGACGGGCAGGACGCTCCCGGTATCGACATCCCAGTCGAGGGGGCCTTCACCGATCAGGAACAGGGTGGTGTCTTGGTCGTAGAGCACGTCCACGGCGTTGCTGAAGCGCTGCCAGGCGGGCGCCAGTGCCGGGTCCTGGATGGAAGGCGATGGAACGTCGTCTATGACCCAAGTTGTGAAATTGTCCGCCAGGGCAAGGAAGTCGGCAGTGGATGTCAGTCCGCCGCAGAGCTCGGCGAAACCGACCCACAACACCTCGGGGTCCGCGTTCTTGACCACGATCGGCTGTGTCGTCGGCGTGAGCACCCGGCTTTGGGAGGCCGCAGGGCGGAACAGTCCCAGGCGGCCCAATTGATGCGGGGTCCCGGGCGTGATGATGCGCCCCGAACTGAACGCTGCGGACTGTCCGCGGGGACCGGTTCCGTTCGCCGGAAACCTCCTGAAGTCCGCCGGGCCGTTGATCTCCACAATGTCCATCATCTCTTTGATCGCCTCGATGGTGGGGACAAAGTGGTCATGCCAGAGTGGATTGGGCAGGAGCTCATCCGGGGCGTAGTTGGATGTCACCACCAGCGGGATGCGCCGTTGTGCGGCCGACCTCAGCAACCGGGCGATCAACATGCCGTCGCCGACGTCGTGGACATGGAATTCGTCGAAGAACAGGACATCGAT
The DNA here is from genome assembly GCF_040684895.1 of Paenarthrobacter sp. NPDC089322. Lineage (NCBI taxonomy): Bacteria > Bacillati > Actinomycetota > Actinomycetes > Micrococcales > Micrococcaceae > Paenarthrobacter > Paenarthrobacter sp. NPDC089322. Next base: position 65,983 of record NZ_JBFBGW010000005.1, on the reverse strand, counting down.
GTCCGCCAAGAGGGCATCCACCGACTTCTGTATGGCTGTCCCGTCCGCCGTGGCTGCGGCATGTGTGCCGCCGTGAAGCTTGCGGAAGAAATCGTGGAAGTGAACCCGCCTTTTGCGGGCATGCAACCGGGCATAAAAGCTGTCCATAAGCCAGGTCTTGCCTCGTCCTACCGGACCGTGGAGGTAGATGCTTCGCGGCGCCTTGCGGGGCAACGCACGACGACGGTTCGTGACTTCCGCGCCGAACGAGGCCAAGCGCAGGGCTGCGTCGTGCTGGCTGGGCGCAAGCTCGAAACCCGACTGTCCGGCGTCGTGGGTGATGCCTTCGGTGAGCGAGAGGACGGTGCTGCGCCCGTTCCTGGCACGCGGCTTCAAGGCAGGCGTCACAACCAGCCCTTGCGCTTGAAGATCAGGTACATGACCAAGGCGACACCGAACATCAGGCCTACTGCCAGCGGATAGCCCAACTCCCAATGCAGCTCAGGCATATGGTCGAAGTTCATGCCGTAGATCCCTGCCACGAAGGAGGGAGCGAACAATATGGCGGCCCAGGAGGAAATCTTCTTGACCTGTTCGTTCTGGGCTGCGCTGGCCTCGTTTTGGCGGTTCGCGGTCAGCGTTCCGTCAAGGGTAAGGGCGTTCTGCAGGAGGTCACGGAAGGAGTTTGCCCGTGAGATGACGCGTTGGACGTGGTCCTCCACATCCCTTAGGGAACGTTGGAGTTCGATGTCGACGCCATATTTTTCAAAGCCCCTTTCCAGCAGGGCCATGATGTCCGGAAGCGGATGGATGGCCCGCTGGAACTGGATGACCTCGCGTGCCAGTTCATAGATGCGGCGGGATACTGTGGTGTCGCCGCTGAAGAGCTGGTCCTCGATTTCGTCGATGTCATTTTCCAGCCCGGCAATCACGGGTGCGTAGTCGTCCACCACTTGGTCCAGGAGGGCATACAGCACGGCTTCGGGCCCGTGCCGCAAGAGGTCCGGGCGTTCTTCAAGGCGTCGGCGCACGCGCGCCACCCCGCCGGTTTCCGCGTGCCGGATGGTCACCACGAAGTTGGGTCCGGTGAAAATATGCAGCTCGCCGAACTCCACGGTTTCGGTCTCGTCCACATACCTCGCCGGCCGAAGGACGGTGAAGAGGTTGTTGTCGTAGCGTTCGATCTTGGGCCGCTGATGGGCCGACACCGCGTCCTCTACTGCCAGTTCGTGGAGCTCGAACTCATGGGCAACGGCGGCCATCTCGTCCCGCGTGGGCCTGTATAGCCCGATCCAGGCCATGCCGCCGTGCTCCGCCAGGGTTTCGAAGGTCTGCTCGAGGCTGTGCGGGGTTGCAGTGCGGACACCGTCAACGTAGACGGCGTTATCGATGATGGTCACGAATGAACGCTACTGCATGGCTCCGATGATCGCGCCCGCGATCGTCATGGCTACGATGTCGTGGCCGGAGTCGATAACGGTGACGGCCGAGGGACGTCCGGCGAATCCATTGTGGATGACATGGCCTCCTGCCCGGAAGACAAGGGCCACGATGAGGGCGAAGAAGGCACCACCGAAGAACGTGTTGATGTCCAAAGCACTAAGAAGGACTGCCAGGAGGATGCTGGTCAACGCTGATGCCAGCATCATGGGAAGCCAGATGCCCGCGCCGCCCTCGATGTTCTTGAGGTCGTCCTCGGTTTTGCCGATGGCCTGCATCCACCTGCGTCCCAGGACGGCGGGCATGTACCAGACGAAACCGACCACCATGCTGGACACGAAAGCCAGGAGTACGGCGAGCCAGTTGATCTGTGCGAAGTGTGAGAGCCAGTCCATGGTCAAAATCCTAGCCGCGTTATGGTGCGCAACCCCTTGTTCAGGCCTTCACGGCTGCCGCGTGTTGGCTGCTCCGGCCAGTCTTTCCATCAACGGCTCCGTCCGGTAGGGGATATGCGTGTGAAGTGCCAGTACGGTCTCCGTCCGGATCACGCCTTTTGTTCGTAGCACCGACCTCAGCGCAGACTGCAGGTTGTGGGTGTCGGTAGCCACTACGCGGCACCACAAATCGCCGCGTCCGGAGATTTCGTGGACCTCGAGCACTTGGGGGATGAGGCGCAGGGCGCCGATGACGCCGTCGAGTTCACGGTGGGTGACCTCAATGGTGACGAAGGCGACGACGTCGTACCCCACCTTTTCAAGATCAACTTCACGCCCGGCTGCTTGGAGCACACCTGAGCGGAGGAGCCTTTTGAGCCGGCTTTGAGCTGTGTTGCGGGCGATGCCCAGGACGTCGCTCAGTTCGGCGATCTGGATCCTTGGTTCCTTGATGAGTTCCAGCAGGATCTTCAGGTCCATCGGGTCCAGCGAATTCAAATGGTCACTCCAGATCAGGATCAGGTAATTACTTTGACTATTTTGCTCAAGTCTCCCACGTTGCGACTTCTTTCAGCGCAGCCTTGGTGCATTCTGTTGCCACCGAATACACGGCCGTAAAGCGCATCCCACAAGGACAAAGCCACAGGCCACTGAAGCAAGGGCAAGCATATGACTGTCATCAGCGAACTCCGCATGCGTCCGGCGACAGCCGGGCGCCGGGGTTGGGACGCCTCCACTACGGCCCGGCTGGTCCTTGCCGGCGCCGTCATCTTCACCTTGCTGGTCGGGGCCAATCTTGCGACCCCGCTCTACCCCTTGCTGCAGGCCAGGCTGGGAATGTCTTCGCTGGGTGTGTCCGTCGTTTTCTCGAGCTACGTCCTTGCCCTCGTTGCCGTGCTCATGGTGGCGGGTCACTGGTCGGACCACATTGGCCGGCGGGCGGCGCTGGTGCTCGCCGTCCTCGTCGGCTTGCTGGGTGGTGTGATATTCGCGAATGCGGACAGCCTTGCTGTTCTGTCCTTTGGCCGTGCCCTTCAAGGCGTAGCTGTTGGACTTGCCACCGGAGCAAGTGCCGCTGCGCTGCGTGAGCTGCTGCCGCAGAGGCCTGATTGGGCGTCCCGGTTCACGCTGCTTTCCTCGGCCGGAGGCGTGGCTGCCGGTCCCGCGATCGGCGGCCTCCTTTCACTGTTGCCGGATCCGACGCGTATGCCCTACTACGTGCATTCCGGGGTGTTGCTGGCTGCACTTGTTCCACTGTGGCTGCTCAAGGCCAGGCCGGCTATCGCGCCTTCAGAAGGCAGGCCGGCCCTGAAGGTCCTGGCCCCGAGGAAGCCTGCGATTTCACGTGACGCCCGCGGTTCTTTCTGGATGGCGTCGTCTGTCGGTTTCCTCAGTTTCGCGGTCTTCGGGTTCTGCCTGTCCTTGGCCCCGGGCTTCTTTGCCACGGTGGTCCCTGTGGATTCGCGGCCCTTCATCGGTGTACTGGCCGGGCTGACGCTGGGCAGCTCAGCCTTGAGCCAACTGGTGGCTGTCCGCGGCCGGCACGTTGTTGCGGTGGCCCTGACGGTCCTGGGCATCTCGGTGGCGCTGGTGGGAGCGGCCGCGGCGTGGTCCAACCCCTGGCTCCTGGCGGTAGCAAGCATCACGGCCGGTGCCGGGCAGGGCATCGCCTTCCGCCATGTGTTCAATGACGTGGCTGGAAGGGTGGAGCCTGCGCGTCACGCCCAAGTGATCAGCACTGTCTACGTCATCACCTACCTGGGGAGCGCGGTTCCAGTGGTGGGGCTGGGACTGGCAGTCTCGGCACTGGGCCAGCAGGCCGCCGTCGTGGGTTTTACCGCCCTGTGCGCCTTGGCGGCACTGGGGCTTGCGGCAGTGTCCCTTCGAGGTTTCAGCCGCTGATGGACGGGTTGCTCCTGAAACCAGGTGCGGCTTACTCGGGGAGAGGGCCGCGGTTGCCGGGGATGTGCTGGAAGACCATGGTGGTCTCGGTGTGGCCAACCACTGGGTCCGTGGCCAGGTTGTCGAGCAGCCAGTTGCGGAGGTCGTCGGTGTTGGCCACTGCGATGTGGAGCAGGTAGTCCACCGAACCTGTGGTGTGGAAGGTGGAAATCACAGCCGGCAGCTTGGGCACGCGTGCTGTGAAGCGGTCTATCTGGTCGCGGTCGTGGGCGCGGAGGCGGACGGCGATGAGCGCTTGCACGGAACGGCCGATCGCGGGGAGGCTCAAGACGGCTTCGAAGCCCTCGATGATTCCCCGTTCGGAGAGGGCACGCGTCCGCATGAGAGCGGTGGAAGGCGCGATGCCCACCAGTTCAGCCAATTGCTTGTTGGAGATGCGGGCATCTTCCACCAGCGCGGCGAGGATCCGCTCATCGATTGCGTCCAGTGGCTCGGCATTGCCGGAGTTCTGCCGAATATTCTTCGCTGGGGTGCTCACGGATCCTCCTGAAATTGCCGTCGGTTCATTATCGCTGAATTTCAGTCAGTGCGGCGACTTTGCGGATCCGACGGTCGACGAGCCGCTGCAACGGTTCGCTGGCCACCATCAGCAGAAGGGGCAGGTTGCCGAGGCCGGGCATCACGAGGGCAAGGATCAATGCAGCAAGGAACAACCCGGCAACGATGACCCCGGCCATGATCCCGGACCTTTCCGCGATCGGATCGAGGTCATGGAGATCCGGGTGTGTCCGAAGGTAGATGCGGGCCAGCAGGAGCAGGAGGCTCGTGGCGAAAAGGGTTCCGATATAGACCAGGGGTTGAACCCGGTCCGGATGCATTTGCGTGGACAACGCAGTTGCCACCGGCATCCAGACGATGGTGAACATCCACGCGATCGTCAGCCACAAGAGACCGCCGTCGACGTGCCGGACAGTGCGGAACAAGCGGTGATGGTGCACCCAGAACACCGCAATGAGGACAAAACTGAGGGCGAACCCGAGCAACGAGTACTGCTCGTGGGCAAGCCATTCAGCGGTGGTACCTTCCTCGTCCGCGAGATCGCCGACGCTTTCCATCAGGGGAAGGATCAACAACGTCAACGCGATCGCCACCACTGCATCGGTAAACGCCTGCAAACGCTCCGGTGACGACAGCTCCCGGCTTTTGGCGACCTGTGTCATGCCTCCGATTGTAGGTGTTGCGTTCCTGGTTTCAGCCGGGTTGCTGCCGCGGGCGGTGAACGACGGCGGTGACCACCGCCGTCGTGACGGCCAGGACGATGACGGTCACCGCGAGGGCCGGCCACCCAAGCGCTTGGAAGGCCAGGCCGCCGGCCCACCCAATAACGCTGGATCCTAGATAGTAGGAAAGGTTGTAGAGCGAGGCAGCTTGGGCACGGCCGGTCGTGGCGATGGCGCCTGTCCAGCCGGACCCGACGCTATGGGCCGCGAAGAACCCGCCGGTAAAGACGACGAGCCCTGCCAAGGTGGCCGCCAGGTTGTCCACCAAGGTGCATGCCAGTCCGGCAGTCATCACGGCAATCCCGCTGAGCAGCACCTTGCGGCGCCCGAAGCGGGTGGTGAGCCCGGCAGCCCACCGTGAGCTCACAGTGCCGGAGAGATAGGCCAGGAAGATGAGGCTCACCACTGTGGCGGGAAGCCCGAAAGGCTCGGCGTGAAGGCGGAACCCCAAGTAGTTGTATACCGCCACAAACCCGCCCATGAGCAGGAAGGCCTGCAGGTACAGAGCCAGCAGTTTGGGGTTTGAGGCATGGCCGCCCAAGGTCCGCAGTGCTCCGCGGAGACCCACGGCAGGAGCCGGCTTGAAGCGGCGCTGCTTGGGCACCAACACCAGGAACAGTATCGCGGAGACGGTGGCGAGCAGGGAGACGGCCAGTGCGGCAGCCCGCCAACCCCAGAGTTCACCGACCGGCCCCGCCACCAGGCGCCCTGCCAAGCCACCCAATGTGGTGCCGGCGACGTAGCTTCCCGCGGCCAGCGCAGTGTGGATCCTGGTGACTTCTTCGTTGAGGTAGGCAATGGCAATCGCCGGGATTCCGCCGAGGGCCATGCCCTCCAAGGTGCGCAAACCCAGCAGCAGGGGCACGGTAGCGGCGAGAGGAACAAGCAGTCCCAGCAACGTGGCCGCGGCAATCCCGATGGCCATGGCACGCACGCGGCCGATCCTGTCTGCGACAAAAGACCACGGCAGAACGGTCACTGCGAGTCCGACAGTGGCAAGGGAAATACTGAGGGCGGCATCCGCTGCCGAAATCTGCAGGTCGCTGGCCATCAAAGGCAGGACCGCCTGGGTCGAGTACAACTGCGCGAAAGTCGCTACGCCTGCCAATGCCAAGGCGGCCAATACGCGTCGGTATCCGGCAGAGCCCTTGACGTGGCCATCCCAGGCGGCGGATTCGCTCACCGCTGCTTGTGCATTACTCACCAACCCAGAGTAGGCAGGACGTGACTACCCGTTCCAATGCATGATTTGCTGGTAATTCATGCACTGATGCATCACTCCTGCCTACTTCAACCGGCACTCACCCGAAGGAGAACAGATGGAACCCGACCACCACCAGCTGGTGCAACTCCTGCCGCTGTTGCCGGTGCTGGCAGAGCTGGGACGCACCGAGCACATGACCGGGACGGCAGAAATTCTTGGGGTCCCGCAGTCGACAGTGAGCAGGGCAGTAGCGCGGGCAAGCGCCATTGTGGGCATGGACCTCCTGGTCCGCGACGGCCGGGGGATCCGCTTGACGCCTGCCGCCAGGACACTCCTGCCCTACATCGAAGCCGCCTTGGAGGACTTTCAGGCGGGGTTGGACAGGGTCAGGCACGAGTCGGACGTGGTACGGGGCCGTATCGGAGTTTCCTTCCAGCACACGTTCGGCGAAGCCACCCTTCCCCTTCTGATCAGTGCCTTCCGCGCACGCCACCCACATACCGTTTTCGAGCTCCGCCAAGGGCCGCGGGACGATTGCCTGGCGGAGCTTGCCAAGGGCGACGCCGATTTCGCGCTGACCGCGCCGATCGCGCCGGAAGGCAAGGGGATCCGATCGCTGCCCCTGTACAGGGAGCCCCTGCGCGTCGTCCTGCACTACCGTCACCCACTCGCCGGCCGTGCCAGCGTTCACCTGTCCGAACTCCGCAATGATCCGTACGTAACCTTGCCCGAGGGCGTCGGGCTGCGGGCTTTGGGTGAAGCTCTCCTGCGGGAGGCCGGTTTTCGCCCACGGACCGCCTTCGAGGTTCAGGAATCAACCACCGTGCGCGGTCTGGTATCCGCGGGCCTCGGGTACAGCATCCTGCCACCCGCCGGGCCCGGTTCCGGCACCGGCCAGTTCCTTCCGGAGGCGGAGTTGGGGCTGGTGGAAGTACCCATTGAGTCTGACCTTGCGTTCCGCCAGATTGGCATCGCCTGGCGTGAACGCACCTACGAGCCCGACGCCGTGCGGCTGTTCCGGGAGCTCGTGGCTAGGGAAGGCGAAGAGCTGCTGGCCGAGCTTGTCAGAGCCCGCTCAGGAAATCCCTGACAACGTTCTCGGCAGATCCGTTCCGCGCAGCCTTCCACCCGGTTCCGGCCCACAAATTAAGCCGCTCGGGATCCCCTGCCGCGGAGGCTGCAGCGCGAATGGGTGCGGTCAGGTGGTGAATTGCCGGGTACCCTTCCGGTGCGTCCCGGTGGTCGCGGACGAACTCGTTCACCAAGGACCGTGCCGAGCGGCCCGTAAAGGCCCTCGTCATGGCCGTCTCCGTGAAACGAGGATCGCCCAAGGCATCCTTGTGCGCTTGCCTCGCGCCGCTTTCCTCTGTCCGCACCAACGCGGTGCCCACCTGCCCGGCCGCCGCTCCGGCAACCAGGACCTCCTTCAGGGTCGAACTGTCCATGATTGCCCCCGCCGCGATCAGTGGAAGGTCGACGGCGCCACGCACTTGGGCGACCAGTCCCGCCGTCGTGCCGGCTGCTTGGGCACCCGTTGCACCGGTGCCGGCGGGCAGGAAAGCTGCCGTGTGTCCGCCTGCCGAGGTGTGCTGGACTGCGATGGCGTCCGGCCCTTCTTCCGCCGCCGCCAAGGCTTCGGCAACACTGGTCACGCTGGAGATCACCGCAGTACCAGCCTTCTGGAGGGCCTGAACTACGGACTTTCCCGGCAAGCCAAAGGCGAAGCTCACGAACTCCACGGGATCGGCCAGCAGGGCATCGATCTTGTCCCGCCATGCGTCGTCGTCATCGAAGCGAACGGCAGGCACGGAGGCACCGTATCGTGCGGCCTCCGATTCCAGCTCTGTCCGGTACGACTCCAGCCTTGCCCGCGCATCGGGGCCGGGGGACAGCTGGACGGGGTCCGGGACAAAGACGTTCATGCCGAAGCGGATGCCGGCTGCCCGTGCAGCAACGATTTCGGCTGTCATGGACTCGGGACTCTTGTAACCGGCAGCGAGAAAACCAAGGCCACCACCGGCCTGGACGGCCTGAACGAGGGCGGGAGTCGACGTGCCGCCTGCCATGGGGGCTGCAATAAACGGGGTATCAAACAGGGACATGCGGTTTCTCCTCCGGACGCTCCAAGCTAGTCTTTCACGGTGAACAATCGTGACTCTGCCCAGCATTCCCCGGCGACCCAGGATCTTGGCGGCACCGTGATCGGGCTCGACATCGGCGGAACCAAAACGCGCGGCGTCCGGTTCGAGGACGGTGTGGCCGTGCGCGACGAGAGCTCCGGCAGCTCCAACGTCCAAAACGTCAGCCGCGCCCAAGCGGTGGCGAATCTCGCCGAACTCTTCGGCAAGATTGGCGGAGGAGACATTGACGAGGTCTATGCGGGTGCGGGCGGAATCGACACGGACGAGGATGCGCAGGCGCTCGCCGACCTCATTGCTCCGCACGCGCCTGGAGCACGCATTACCGTAGTCCACGATTCCCGGCTGCTTTTGGCCGCGGGAGGGGCCAGCACGGGCGTGGCGGTGATCGCGGGAACGGGCTCAGCCGCTTGGGGAAGGAATGCTGCCGGTGAAGAAGCCCGGGCCGGCGGCTGGGGATATCTGCTGGGTGACGAGGGAAGCGGCTACTGGCTGGGACGCGAAGCAGTGCGCCACAGCCTCCGGCGGATGAACCAAGGCCTTGAACCGGACACGCTGAGCCGGTCGCTGCTTGCAGCGTGCAGCATCGATGAGCCCGGCAAACTGATTGCCCTGTTTCATTCACCGGAAACCGGACGGCGCTTTTGGGCGCAGCAGGCGCGGCTCGTGGTGGAGGCTGCGGACGCGGGCGACGAGACAAGTGCACGGCTGGTGGACCAGGCCGGCAAGGACCTGGCCGACTTGGCTGAACAGGCCGTTCGCCAACTCGGACTCGAGGGCCCCGTGATTCTTGGCAGCGGACTCGGCATGAATGTCCGCAGATTGCAGGAGGCGTTCAAGGCGAGTCTGGCCGAAGCCGGGATCGTCGACGTCCGGATCCTGGCGCAGGACCCCGTGTTTGGAGTGCCCCGCCTTGTGGCCGAGCAGCGGGCTTAGCCCCGCGTCCGCGGACGCAGTTTGACGCCGGGCAGCGGCGGAGCCGGAATGCGCCCGGCTTCCGGTCCCGCGTCCGGCCCGTGGCCGTGGACGTAGCCGAAGCGTGAGTTGGCGGCAGCGTCGTCGTCGAGCAGGCCTTCCGCCTCCCACTCCTCACGTGCCTGTTCGACTTCCTCATGCGTACGGCCCACGAAGTTCCACCACATCAGGAGGTCCTCCCCGAAGGGTTCGCCGCCCAGGAGCATGAAACGTGTGTCGGGTTGCGCCTCGACAGACAGGGTTGGCCTCCCGGCACCAAGGTAGGCGAGAGGTCCGGGCTCGATGTCTTCACCGTCGATGACCAGATGGCCGTCCAGAACCAGCACCGCGTGTTCGAAGTCCGGCCGCAAGGGGAGCTGCAGCGCACCGGAACCGGTGATGTCTGCTCCGACGATCGGGCTGAACATCGTTGCCGGGGAGCGCCTACCCGCAAACTCACCCACCATGACGGTTGCTGTGTAGCCTTCGCCAACGGCCACCGGCAGTTCCCGATGCTGTTCGAAGGACGGCTCCCGATGCCGGTGTTCGTCGGGGAGGGCTACCCACAGTTGGAGTCCGCGGGAGAGGGGAATTTCCGGCTCCGCCGTACGGGACCCATCCGTGCCCGCGGTGGCAGAGGCAGCGGGGATGACCGAAAATTCAGAATGCGAGATACCGTTGCCCGCGGTCATGATGTTCAGTTCGCCAGGCCTGACAATGACGTCGCTGCCCACGCTGTCCCGGTGCCGGACGGCTCCTTCCAGCGGCCAGGTCACGGTCTGGAGGCCGCAGTGCGGGTGGGGGAGGACGCTCATGGCCACACGGTCCGGACCAAAGCTGTCCAGGAAGCACCAGGCACCAACCGTCGGCAAGCCGCGCTGAGGCAAGGTGCGGAACACATTCATCGCACGGACGCCGCCCAGCGGCACTTCCCGCTCCGGCCATAATTGGACGCACGGTCCCTGTCCTTCGGGGGCGGCAGGACAGACCTGTTCGGCAGGAGCTGTATCCAGATTGGTCATGTGTTCGTCACCTGTGCATAAATGTTGGAAATTGAGCTAATCTGTTCCGTGTGAACAACGCCCTCTTGAGCTACCACGACGCCGTCCTCTACCGTTCGGGTGAACCGTACCGCATCCTCGCCGGAGCCATCCACTACTTCCGTGTCCACCCGGAGTTGTGGCAGGACCGGCTGCGTCGGCTCAAGGCCATGGGGGCCAACACTGTGGACACCTACGTCGCGTGGAACTTCCACCAGCCTAAGCGTGATGAGGCGCCGGACTTCACAGGATGGCGGGATCTTGGCCGCTTCATCGATCTCGCCGCCGAAGAGGGGCTGGACGTCATTGTCCGGCCCGGCCCCTATGTTTGCGCAGAGTGGGATAACGGAGGCTTTCCGTCGTGGCTCACGGGAATCCCCGGCATCGGTTTGCGCTGCATGGACCCGTTATTCACCTCCGCCATCGAGCAATGGTTCGATCAGTTGCTTCCCATCGTCGCTGCCCGGCAGGCATCCACCGGTGGCCCCGTCGTAGCCGTCCAGATCGAGAACGAATACGGCAGCTACGGGGACGACCACGACTACATCCGCTGGAACCGCCGGGTCTTGGAGGAGCGTGGAATCACGGAATTGCTCTTCACTGCCGACGGCGGAACCGACTACTTCCTTGACGGCGGCTCCGTCGAAGGCACGTGGGCCACCGCAACACTTGGCAGCCGTGGCGACGAAGCCATTGCCACGTGGCAGAGGCGCCGCCCGGGCGAGCCATTCTTCAACGTGGAATTCTGGGGTGGCTGGTTTGACCACTGGGGCGAGCATCACCACCGCCGCGATGCAGAGGATGCCGCCGCAGAGGCACGCAAGATGCTGGATTTGGGCGGGTCCCTCTGCGTGTACATGGCGCACGGCGGGACGAACTTTGGCCTCGGATCAGGAAGCAACCACGACGGCGCCGTGCTCCAGCCAACAGTGACGAGCTATGACTCCGATGCGCCCATTGCCGAGAATGGTGCCCTCACGCCCAAATTCCATGCGCTGCGCCGGGAGTTCTTCCGTGCCCAGGGCATCGATGAACTACCCGAGCTCCCTGCCGGGTTGCTGGCTGAGCCACCGGTTCTCCCGGCGGCGTCCCTCAAGCTCACGCCAGGGCGCGAACTCCTGGACCTCGTGCGGGAAGCAGGCAAACCGGTCGCCAGCGTGAAGCCGCTCACCTTCGAGCAGTTGGGGCTCGACGGCGGTATGGTCCTCTATGCATCCGAGGCCATCCTGCCGGGACGCGCTGATGCACCTGCCGAAAGCCGCCTCAAAATCGCCGGACTTAATGACCGCGCCTATGTGTGGGTCGATGGCGACTACCGTGGAGTGCTGGACGACGTGAACGCGGCGGAGGGGCTGGCCGTCACCGGAACAGGCGTGCCCGCCAGGGTGGAGATCCTGGTGGAGAACCTGGGTCGCATCAACTATGGGCCGCTGACCGGACATGGCAAGGGAATACTGGGCGGCGTCCTCATCAACCAGCGCTACACCTTCCACTGGACGCAAACACCCGTCGCCCTGGCCGAATGGACCCCGGATGACCTCGACGGCTTGGCCGGCGCGGAATTCGATGCAGCCGCACCAGCGGATACGTACATTGCCCTCCCCGATTCGGGCAAGGGATTCGTCTGGCTCAACGGCTTCCTCCTGGGACGGTACTGGGACAGGGGTCCGCAAGTGACCTTGTACGCTCCGGCGCCCCTGGTAAACGCCGGCCGCAACAGCATCAAGGTGCTGGAACTTGGCAAGGCGGGGACCGTCGTCGAGCTTCGCCAACAGCCGGACCTTGGTCCGGCGGAGGCCGGCCATATAGCTGCAGCTGATCTTCAGTAGTGGCTGTGCGCGCCAAGCAGCGAACTAAGCTGGCACCATGAGCCTCCAATTCGATACGCGCCCCGCTGCCTACGCCGTCATCATCGAGGAAGGCCGGATACTGCTCGCCTATTGGAAGCAGGACGGCAAGGAAGGGTGGACCCTGCCGGGCGGCGGACTGGATTTGGCAGAGCACCCGGTGGACGGGTGTCGACGCGAAGTGTTCGAGGAAACCGGTTACGTGGCCCGCATCGAGCGCATGTTGGGCATCGACGTCGGCCACTGGCCCAACGAGGAGCGCGCGGACGGCACGGTCCGGGACTTCCAGGCCCTCCGATTGGTGTACGAAGCCACCATCGTTGGCGGGGAACTGACGCACGAGGTGGATGGCAGCACCACCCACGCGGCATGGATCTCCTTGGACGACATTGAAAAGCTCAACCGGGTCTCCCTGGTGGATGTCGCGCTACGGCTGCACCACGAACGTCCCGCGGACGGGAAACTCACGGAGGAACACGCCCCAACGCCCTAGCCAAGGCCACAGCGTTTGGCTACGCTGTAAACCGTTGCCGGCTCATTTCGTTGCCGGCCCGGATGCCAAGGAGGTGGATTTGATGATTGTCAGGATTTCGCGCGCCCTGCACGCAGTTGCGGCGCACCGTCAGCTCATCACCATCCCCGTCCCGGCATCCGCCTGCCACAGCTAGGCGGCCGGGCCTCAGCAGAGGCTACCCCTTGAATACTTCCGCCGCTTCAGGCAACTCTTCACTTACTTCCACCTCCGCAAGCACCCTCAACGGGCCATCGGAGTACGGCTTCACCGCAACAACAGCGGACTTGTTCCTGGCGAACCCGGCGCCGCATGGCCAGCATGGCAGCAGCCCCGGCCGCGTGGTCCGCCTCGACAGGAACCGTGTCCTGGTCGCGTCGAACAGCGGCCTGGTGCACCTTCCCTATCCGGACCACGGTCTGGTGCCGGCGACGGGAGACTGGGTGTGGCTGGGCCACAACCGCGCGGGCGAGCCGGCCGTCGTCGAGGTCCTTCCCAGGCATTCGGCACTCAGCCGGAAACGGGCGTTCGAATCCTCCTCCGAGGAGCAGATCCTGGGCAGCAACATCGACGTCGTAGCAGTTGTGGTCCCCATGGACCGTCCCCTTACCCACAACCGCCTGGAGAGGACGCTCGTGGCCGCCTGGGATTCCGGGGCCACGCCACTGGTGGTCATCACCAAAGCGGACCTCGCCGATGTTGCCGACGACGTCGTCAGTGAGGTGATTCTCCAAGCGGCCGGGGTGGACGTCATTACGACGTCTGCGGAACAGGGCGATGGCCTGGATGAGCTCAGGCAGCACATCCCCGCAGGGGCCACCCTCGTCCTGCTCGGACCCTCGGGTGCCGGAAAGTCCACGCTCATCAACGCGCTCGCGGGCCGGGACCTCCAACAGACGGGCGCCGTCCGTACCGGCGACGGCAAAGGCCGCCACACCACCACCTCACGGGAGCTGGTACCGCTGGCAGACGGGGCTGTGCTCATGGACACCCCGGGGGTGCGCGGCTTCGGGCTCTTCGACGCCGAGGATGGTGTGGACGAGATGTTCGGTGATCTCGATGAATTGTTTGCCCTGTGCCGGTTCGGCGATTGTTCCCATCAATCCGAGCCCGGCTGCGCGGTGCAGGACGCGCTCGTGGACGGGACCTTGGATCAGCGCCGTTGGCAGAGCTACCTCAAACTGCAGCGGGAACTCGCCGCCCTGAGCCGTAAGCATGATGCCGCAGCGCGCCGGGCCTACCAACGCGAATGGCACCAGAAGGTCATGTCCGCCGACAGGGGGCAACGCGCTGTGGAACGCTACCGGCATGACCAGGCAGCTGAGCGGAGCGGCAAACGGCGTAAACGTTGAACATTGCCGATTCATTACGGAATCCGCGCCGTCGCTGACATCGTCGGTGCCGCTGGCTACGCTGGGTGAAGATCGGCTTTGGAGCCTGTAAATAAGCGTGCTTATGATCGTTTGGCTCTATCCACCGATGTCGCCGACCACAGATAGGTAAGCCCGGTATGGCCGAAGCCATGATTGAGTTCCAGAGCGTGACCAAGCGGTACCAGGGCGGACAGCCGGCGGTGGACAACCTCAGCATGTCCATCGACAAGGGTGCCATCACGGTCTTCGTTGGTCCTTCAGGCTGCGGCAAGACGACGTCCCTGCGCATGATCAACCGCATGGTGGAGCCAAGTGCAGGGACCATTACCGTTGCAGGTGAAGACGTGTCACATGTCCCGGCGCCGCAGCTTCGCCGCTCCATGGGCTATGTCATGCAGTCTTCAGGCCTGCTGCCGCACCGCTCCGTGCTGGACAACATCGCCACCGTCCCGCGGCTCAACGGCGTTTCGAAGGCCGATGCACGCAAACGCGCAGCGGAACTCCTCGACGTCGTAGGGTTGGCTGCCGGTCTCGGCAAACGGTACCCGTCGCAATTGTCGGGCGGCCAGCAACAGCGCGTAGGCGTGGCGCGGGCCCTGGCCGCCGATCCGCCCGTGCTGCTGATGGACGAGCCGTTCAGTGCAGTGGATCCCGTGGTGCGCGACGAACTCCAGCAGGAACTCCTCCGACTCCAGCGTGAGCTTGCCAAGACCATCGTCTTTGTCACCCATGACATCGATGAAGCCACGGTCCTGGGGGATAAGGTGGCCGTCTTCGCCGTCGGCGGCAAACTTGCCCAGTACGCCGCGCCGGAGGAGATCCTGCGGGCGCCGGCCAACGATTTCGTCGCTGCTTTCGTGGGCCGCGACCGCGGCTTCCGGCACCTCGCCTTCGATGTCGCGGACTCCGTTGAACTGCACCCGGTGCCCATGGTGGGCCTGTCCGATGGTCATCAGGCGGGCCACCACACCGGCGAATGGGCCTTGGTGGTTGATGACGACATGCGGCCGCTGGGATGGTCGTCTCCCCGGGATGGGGCCGGCCTGATCCCTGGCGGTTCGCTCTTCCGCAAGGGCGATACGCTGCGCCGCGCCCTGGATGCAGCGTTGTCGTCACCCTCGGGACTGGGCGTAGCCGTGGACGACGACGGCAGGGTTGCTGGAGTGCTGAAAGCGCCGGAGGTCCTTGCCCTCATCGAGGAAGTGCGGCATCACAGGGAGGATGCCACCTGATGGAGTGGTTCCTCGATAACAGCGGCATGGTGTTCGGATTGGCCGGCCAGCACTTGGTGCTGGCCGTTATCCCCATGCTTCTTGGCCTGCTGATCTCGATACCCCTGGCTCAGCTTGCCCGGAGGAACAGTACGTTGCGGTCCGTGGTCGCCACAGCCACATCTTTGCTTTACACCATTCCCTCCCTGGCCTTGTTCATCATCCTGCCGACGATCCTTGGCACCCGCATCCTCGATCCCCTCAACGTGGTGGTGGCACTGACGATCTATGCCGTCGCCCTGCTGGTCCGGGCCGCCATGGATGCCTTTGACTCCGTTGACGACGATCTCCGCAGCGCCGCCGTCGCGATGGGGTTCAAACCCCTGGCACGCTTCTTCCAAGTGGATCTGCCCTTGTCCCTCCCGGTGCTCTTTGCCGGACTTCGCGTGGTTTCCGTCAGCAACATCTCGTTGGTCAGCGTTGCGGCCCTCCTGGGCGTAGGAAACCTCGGCATCCTGTTCACGGACGGCTTGCAGCGGACATTCGTCACCGAGGTTGTTGTGGGGATCGTCGCCATCTTGATTCTGGCCTTGGTCATGGACGCGGTGTTGGTTGTCCTGGAACGGCTTTTGACGCCGTGGACCCGGGCGGCAGGCAGCGGGAGCGACCGCAGGGACGGCACGGCCCTGCTCACTGAACCGAAGTCCGGCCCTGGGCATCCACAGGCTTCCGCCGTCCCACCAAGTGCTGCCCGTCCGGATCCGGGGGTGTCGGCATGAGCAACGTTTTTACGGACACCATCGCCTGGCTGACCGACCCCGCGCGCTGGTCAGGGAGCGGTGGCATACCCACCCGCCTTTTCGAGCACTTGCAGTACAGCGCTCTGGTACTGGTCATTGCCGCAGCCATTGCTGTTCCCGTGGGGCTCTACATCGGCCATACAGGCCGGGGTCGCGTAGTTGCCGTTGCACTCGCGGGTGCCTTGCGTGCTCTGCCCACCCTTGGCTTGCTGGTTCTCTTCGCCCTTTTGGCAGGGAGCGGTCTGATGCCGCCTGTGTGGGCCTTGGTGATCCTGACCGTGCCGCCGCTGCTGGCAGGAACCTACGCAGGCATCTCCAGCGTTGACCCCACCGTGGTGGATGGCGCCCGGGCCATGGGCATGACGGAACTCCAGATTCTTTTCCGCGTAGAGCTGCCCAACGGCCTCCAGGTGATGTTCGGCGGCATCCGTACCGCGGTGCTTCAGGTGATCGCCACGGTCTCGGTGGTTGCTTACCTGCCACTGGGCGGCTTGGGCCGCTACCTTTTTGATGGCCTGGTCCTGCAGGACTTCCCCCGGATGCTCGGTGGTTCGCTGCTCATTGCAGCCCTTGCCATCGCCGTGGACCTTATGCTTGCCGGCATCCAACGCCTCGTCCTTTCACCCGGCCTCACCCTCGACTCAAGCGGACGCCACACGGCGGCCGACGATCTCACAGCCACAGCTCCCCCAGGGGCTGCCGTTCAAGGAGGTACAGCATGAAAAACCCCGTCCCCATGACTCTCACCCGCCGTGGACTCGGTGGCCTGGCGGCAGGCCTCGGTGTCGCCCTGGCCTTGAGCGCCTGCGGTGGCAGCCCCCTTGCGACGCCATCCACCTCTGCCGGTACCGGTTCCGCCGCCGGCGGCTCGCTCGTGGTGGGGTCAGCTGACTTCCCGGAGAGCCAGGTCATCGCCGAAATCTACGCCGGAGCCCTCACCGCGGCCGGCGTCACAGCCACCACCAAACCGAACATCGGTTCCCGCGAAATCTACTTCAAAGCCGTACAGGACGGCTCGGTGGACCTTGTTCCGGACTACTCCGGGAATCTGCTTTCCTACGTGGACACCGAAGCCACGGAGGTCTCGGCCGAGGACGTCTACAAGGCACTTCCGGGCAAGCTGCCGGACGGGCTGGCTGTCCTCGAGCCGGCGAAGGCCGAGTCCAAAGACGCCATGGTGGTCACCAAAGCCACCGCTGAGAAGTATCAGCTCAAGTCCATCGAGGACCTGGCCAAGGTCTGCAAGGAGCTGACCATGGCAGCTCCCGCCACGTTCGAGACCCGGGCCTACGGCTTCCCCGGGCTGAAGAAGAACTACAACTGCGAACTCAAGGGCCTGCAGCCGTTCAACGACGGCGGTGGAAACCTGACGCTCCAGGCCCTGTTGGAGGACAAGGTCCAAGTGGCAGATATCTACACCACCACCCCCTCCATCGCGGACAACGACCTCGTGGTGCTTGAAGACCCCAAAAACAACTTCAAGGCCCAGCAGGTCCTTCCGCTGTACAACGAGTCGAAGATGACGGACCAGGCCAAGGACGCCCTCAACAACGTGTCCAAGATCCTGACCACGAATGACCTCATCAACCTCAACCGCGCCGTCAGCGGCGACCAGAAGCAGAGCCCCAAGGACGCCGCGGCCGCGTGGCTGAAGGAAAAGGGCATCGTCAAGTAGCGCTTGACGCAAACCGCGTACGACGGCGGTGACGGACCCGTGCGGGCCTGTCACCGCCGTCGTCGTCTCTGTGAGTTAAGTCTCAGCGGAAGTCCATCACCTCTATGGCATATTTGATGAATGGCGAATTTCAAGCAGTCCACTAAGCTTCATAATGTCCTTTACGACATCCGTGGACCGATTCTTCAGGCCGCCCAACAGATGGAGGCGGAGGGTCACCGAATCCTCAAACTGAACATCGGGAACCCGGCGCCCTTTGGCTTTGAAGCGCCTGACGCCATCTTGGTGGACATGATCCGGCACCTGCCCAATGCCCAGGGGTACAGCGATTCGCGGGGCATTTTCTCGGCGCGCACCGCAGTTTCGCAGTACTACCAGACGCGCGGCATCCAGAACATCCACGTGGACGACATCTACCTCGGCAACGGGGTCAGCGAGCTGATCACCATGTCCTTGATGGCTCTGCTGGAAGACGGTGACGAAGTCCTGATTCCCACCCCGGACTACCCGCTGTGGACGGCATCCGTGGCTTTGGCAGGCGGCCGGCCGGTGCACTACCTGTGCGACGAGGACACCGGATGGCAGCCCGATCTTGAGGACATGGAATCAAAGATCACTGCTCGTACCAAGGGCATCGTGGTCATCAACCCGAACAACCCCACCGGTGCGGTATACCCCGAAGAGACACTGAAAAAGATTGTGGCGTTGGCCGAGAAGCACGGGCTGGTGCTGTTCGCCGACGAGATCTACGAAAAGATCCTCTACGAAGACGCAATTCATGTGAACCTCGCCGGACTTACGGGAGACGACGTTCTCTGCCTCACGTTCAGCGGGCTCTCCAAGGCCTACCGTGTCTGTGGCTACCGGGCGGGCTGGATGGCCATTTCCGGTCCCAAGAAGGACGCTGCCGACTATCTCGAAGGCATCAACCTGCTGGCCAACATGCGTTTGTGTGCCAACGTCCCGGCCCAGCACGCCATCCAAACCGCGCTCGGCGGCTACCAGAGCATCAACGACCTCATCCTTCCGGGCGGCAGGCTCTTGGAGCAGCGCAACAAGGCTTACGACTTGTTGAACGCCATTCCCGGCGTGAGCACCCAGCAGGCCAGGGGCGCACTTTACCTGTTCCCCAAGCTGGATCCCGAGGTCTACCACATCCGGGATGACGAGAAATTCGTCCTGGACCTGCTGAAGGAACAAAAGATCCTGGTCTCCCACGGGCGGGCTTTCAACTGGGTACGTCCGGACCACTTCCGCATGGTGACGCTGCCCAACGTCAAGGATATTGAGGAAGCAATCGGCCGCATGGCGGACTTCCTGTCGAGGTACCCCGGCAACTAGCCTGTGATCCATGGCCTTGCCATGTGGGCGGGTCCCGGCAGAAAGGAAGTCCATGGCTATCGCCGTTGAGTTCGCCAAGAGTCCATCCGAGGTCTTGAGGATCAAGCAGGGATACACGCTGGAAAGCGTGGACCCCGAGTCCACCCCCGGCTACACAAGTGTCAAAGCCGACGGCCAGGCATTGCTGTCGGCACAGGACGACAGGCTCGCGGAGCTGCAGGAGATGCTCTTCGCCTCCGGCAGGTTCGGCAGCGAGAAGCGGTTGCTGCTGATTCTGCAGGCGATGGACACCGCCGGCAAGGGTGGGATTGTCAGCCACGTGGTGGGGGCCATGGATCCCCAAGGAGTGCGCCTGCACGCCTTCAAGGCGCCCACGGATGAAGAAAAGGCACACGATTTCCTGTGGCGGATCGAGAAGGAAGTCCCCGCTGCGGGCATGGTGGGCGTCTTCGACCGTTCCCACTACGAGGACGTGCTGATTCACCGCGTGCACGGATGGGCGGACCAGGAGGAACTGGAGCGCCGTTACACGGCAATCAACGACTTTGAAGCCCGATTGGCTTCCCAAGGCACCACCGTCGTCAAGGTCATGCTCAACATCAGTAAGGATGAGCAGAAGAAGCGGCTGATCGCCCGACTGGATGATCCTGCCAAGCACTGGAAGTACAGCCAGCGAGACCTTGCCGAGCGTGCCCACTGGGACGACTACATGAAGGCGTACAACACAGCCTTCCAGAAGACGTCCACGGATATCGCCCCGTGGCACGTAGTACCGGCGAACAAGAAATGGTACGCGCGCATTGCCGTGCAGCAGCTGTTGCTGGATGCCTTGGAACGGATGTCGCTGGAGTGGCCCAAAGCAGACTTCGATGTCGCCGCTGAGCGCGCACTTGTTCAGGAGTCTTGAACTGCCAGGTCCTGGACCGCGGGTTCCTTTGCACCCCTACTGGGAGCCGGCGGCAGCTCCGCCGTCGTTCGATGTGTCACGGGCGTTCGCGAGGCGCTTGCGGGCGCCTTCCAGCCATTCCTCGCACCGCTTGGCCAAGGCCTCACCGCGTTCCCAGAGCGCCAGCGATTCTTCGAGGCTGGCACCACCGGCCTCCAAGCGGCCAACCACGGCGACTAGTTGTTCCCGGGCTTCCTCATAGCTGAGCGCGTCCAGGGTTTCCGGCGTCTGGGGAGCGGCGTTGCTTTCGGTCATTGGTTTTCCTTAGCGTTCGGGGGTTACGGGCGTCTTGGTGTCCAGCGGATCTGTTAGCGCTCCGCCAGCTGTCCTTGGCCGGTGGACGTTGCCCTGAAACGGCCCTCCGCCACGCGAATGGCCAGCGCGGTGCCGTCCGGGGTTTGCTCTGGGCTGCTGACTACCGTGTGCCCTTGATGGTCGTCACCGACGATCTGGACCACGGCATATCCGCGGTCCAGGGTTTTTTGCGGTGACAGCGCCCGGACCTGGGCGCGCAAGTGGTGCACTTGGTCCAAGGCCCTTACGATGGCGGTGCTGACCGCGGCATGCGCCCTCCGCTGCAGGCGGGTGATGTCTTCCGAACGGGCAGCAACCATCGAATCAGGAGTTGCCAGGACAGGGCGGGACCTCAAAGCATGAAGCCTGTCTGTCTCCCGGTCTACCATTCGTCCAATGCTCCTGCGGAGATGGTCCCTTGCCTGGCGGACCATGGCCAGTTCCTCTGCGACGTCGGGAACGATGCGCTTGGCCGCGTCGGTGGGGGTCGACGCGCGAAGGTCCGCGACGTCGTCCAAAATAGGCCGATCGGCCTCGTGGCCGATGGCGCTGACCACCGGAGTAGTCGCCGCTGCCACCGCACGGATCAAGTCCTCGTTGCTGAAGGGGAGCAAATCCTCCAGTGCTCCGCCGCCCCTGGCGAGGACAATGACGTCCACATGCGGATCGGCGTCGAGTCTGCGGAGGGCGGCAATGATCTGCGCGACGGCTGTGTTGCCTTGGACAGCGACCTCGCGTACATCGAATTCGACGGCGGGCCAGCGAAGGGCGGCATTGCGAAGGACGTCCTTCTTGGCATCGGAGTCGCGGCCGGTGATGAGGCCAATGCGATGCGGGAGCAGTGGCAGTTTCCGTTTCCGGGAGTCGGCGAACAGGCCCTCCGCTGCGAGGGCGTGGCGGAGACGTTCGATCCTCACCAGCAGATCGCCCAGGCCCACGGGACGGATGTCCTTGACCGACATGTTGAGACGGCCGGTCTTGACCCAGAAATCCGCCTTGACCAAGGCGACGACGCGGGAGCCCCGCTCCAGGGGAGTTTTCTGGCGGTCAAGGACTGTGGACCACACGGAAGCCGGGAGGGAGATCTCGGCATCGACGTCACGTAGAGTCAGGAAGGCATTGCCTCCACGGCGGTTCATTTCGATGACCTGACCCTCGATCCACGCGGCGGGGGCACGCTCGATATGCGCCTTCAGCTTTCTTGAAAGCAGTTGCAGGGGCCAGGGATTGTCCGGGCTGGTCTCGGCAGCCGTGGCCGGCAGCGTGGACTCCGGCATTGCGTCAGCTGCCATGAACAATCCGTGCTGTTACCTGCATGTGTACGTCCTCGCTAGTTGTGCGGGCCTCTGTCCCAGGTCGGTCTGTCTCCGGCCGGCCTTCCAACTCTATCCATAGCTTTAGCACTGGGTCCCGACATTTTTCCTATCCTGTGGACAGACCTAGGATGGTGGCACAGCCCCGACAACCCCAAGGATGTCCTTTGCGTTCTTTCGTTTCCGCGGTGGCCGTGGTCCTCGCGGTGTTGCTCACGGCCATCGCGGTTCCAGCCGCGTGGGTGGACATGAACGTGGTCAAGGAGGACGGGTTTGTCCGTATTGCCGGCTCCCTGGGAAACGATCCTGATTTCCAGCGCCGCCTTGCCACCGCGGCCGCGGCAAACTTCCAATCTTCCGTGGATCTGCCGGAGCCACTCAAATCCCTGGCTGCGGACGCCTTGGGTGAAGCCGCCTCCGGAATGCAGTCATGGAGCGACTATCCGCAGGCTTGGGAGGAAACGGCGCGCAACAGCCACCGCCTCAACTTCGCGGACGCCAACCAGCCAGAGGAAGCTGTCACTCCCACCGCTTTGCTCCTGGATATCGGGCCTCTTGTCCGGCTCATCCGGGACCATTTTGCGTCATCGAGCGGAATCAGGATCGAGGTTCCTGCGGAGAGCCTCGTGACACTGGGCGAACCTTCGCAGCGGCAGCTGGTGGAGCGGGTCACCGCCTTCGCACCTCTGTGGTGGGTAGCCGCATTGGGAGCCGTGGTGTCGGCGTTGCTGGCGCTTGTCGCAGCGCAGCGCCGTTCCGTGGTTCTCGTATTCCTCGGGCTGGGCGGTCTGGCGCTTGCTGCAGTGTGGACAGCCGGGGCGGATCTGGCAGGTGGCATGGTGGGCAGTTTCTCACGTGGCGACGGTGTGGCAGATCTCTTCAAACAGGAGTTCTTTGCTGCGGCGAAGGCCGGCTTCGGCGAATGGATCACTTTCAGTGCCGTTGCCTCCGGCGGGCTGGTGGTGCTGGGCGTCGCAGCCTGGATCCTGGGAGCGAGACGACGGTCACCTTCTGCCTGAGGCCGGAGGCCGGGCCGGTAGCATGGAGGGATGACCAGCACAGCAGTTTCCATTCCGATGCCTACGGTGCCCCGCAGACGGCGGTCGCCGGAAGAGGTCCAGGCGGCGGCTCCGGTTGCGGGCCCCAAGAAGGTTCTGCTGGCGGCTCCGCGTGGCTATTGCGCCGGCGTGGACAGGGCCGTCATCGCCGTGGAGAAAGCGTTGGAACACTATGGACCGCCCGTGTACGTCCGTAAACAGATTGTTCACAATGTCCACGTCGTCAGCTCCCTGGAAGAGCAAGGCGCCATTTTCGTTGACGAGACCGACGAGGTCCCGGAAGGTGCGCTGGTGATCTTCTCGGCCCACGGTGTCTCCCCGGCTGTGGTTCAGTCCGCGGAAGACAGGGGCCTCCGGACCATCGACGCCACATGTCCGTTGGTCACCAAAGTCCACCGGGAAGCCGTCCGCTTCGCCAAGGAAGACTACGACATCCTGCTCATTGGCCATGACGGCCACGAGGAAGTCGAAGGGACGGCAGGCGAAGCACCGGACCACATCCAGATCATCAACGGTCCTCACGAGGTGGACAAAGTCACTGTCCGCAACCCGGACAAGACCATCTGGCTTTCCCAGACCACCCTTAGTGTTGACGAGACCATGGAAACCGTTCGCCTGCTCAAGGACCGTTTTCCGACTCTCCAGGATCCGCCCAGCGACGATATCTGCTACGCCACCACTAACAGGCAGGTGGCCATCAAGAAGATCGCCCCGCAGGCCGATCTGGTGATCGTTGTGGGCTCTGCCAATTCCTCAAACTCGGTGCGCCTCGTGGAAGTTGCCCTGGAATACGGTGCCCGCAAGTCATACCGGGTGGACTTTGCCAACGAGGTTGATGAGGCCTGGTTCGAAGGTGTCGCCACAGTGGGTGTCACATCCGGTGCCTCCGTTCCTGAAGTCCTTGTCCAGGACGTACTGCGCCTCCTGGCGGACTACGGCTACGGCGAAGTGCAGGAGGTCGTCACTGCCGAGGAAGACCTCCTCTTCTCGCTGCCCAAGGAACTCCGGGCAACGCTCAAGAAGGCAGGCGACGTCAGCCGTGCGTTGGGCGGCCGCGGGAATCGGCCTACGTCGTAGAAGACTCTTACTGGAAGCCGACCCGGCTGGGCTCTCACCACGTTCGTGATGACAACCCAAGTCGGGTCGGCTTCCTTTTAGGCTGACTTGGTCAAAACCCGGGCTGCTTTCAGGCCGCGGACTCTCGGTCTTCGTGGTCCTTACGGTCCACGTGTGGCTCCCGCTCGGTGCGGCCCTCCACGGCGAGAAGCTCTGGCGCTGCGAGTGCACGGGGGACTGTTTCCACTGATGGGGGCGCAAGCAGCCCGGCATCGTCCATGGTGTTGAGCTTGCGTGCAGTCGGCAGCACCCGGGCTTCGAGCGTGCCGACCATCGCGTTGTACCGGTCAACGGAGGTCTTGAGGGAACTCCCGAGCTTTCCAACGTTTTCGCCCAAAGTGCCCATCCGTTCGTAGAGCTGTTTGGCCAGTTCGAAGAGTTCATGAGCGCTGTCCGTGAGGACATCCTGCCGCCACGTGAAGGCCACGGATTTGAGGACCGCCAACAGCGTGCCGGGCGATGCCAGCACGACGTTTTTGGACAGAGCATGCTCCAGTAGGCCCGCGTCCGCTTCGAGGGCCGATGCAAGGATGGATTCAGCCGGCAGAAAGCAGATGACGAGTTCGGGGGAGTGGCCCGGAATGTCCCAGTACTTCTTGGCGGCCAAGGCGTCGATATGAGCCTTGAGGGCTTTGGCATGCTGCGCCAGGAGGGTCTTGGAATCCTGGTTGATGGTTTGGGCAAATGACTCGCCCAGCACTCCATTGCCATGGACCTGTTCCTGTGCGGCCAGGTAGGAGGCCAGGGGCACCTTGGCATCCACGACGAGTTGCTTGCCACCGGGCAGCTGCACCACCAAGTCCGGGCGCAGGTTGTTCTCACCTCCGCCCGCATGGACCTGCTCTTGGAAGTCCACGTGGCGGAGCATTCCGGCTGCCTCGACAACCCTACGCAGCTGCACCTCTCCCCACTGACCGCGGGCGCTGTTGGATCGAAGCGCTGACGCCAAGGCATGAGTCGATCTCAACAGCTGTTCGTCCGACTGTCGCGCGTCCTGGAGCTGCTGGGCAAGCTGACCGTATTGCTCCACACGGTCTCGTTCCAGGAGCGAAACCTGCTGTTGTACCGCCGTGAGCTTTTCGGCTACGGGCGCCAGCGCCCGCAGTACGCTGCCGTCCGAGTTTCTGGACTCACTCAGTTCCCGGTTCTGTGAAAACAAAAGCCGCCGCTCGGCGTCGGCGGCTGCAAGCTGGGCAGTCACCTCCGAAAGGCGAGACGAAACGGCGTCGAAGTCTTCTTCCAAGCCAGCACTCCTGCGCCTGAACACTACGTACGCCGAACCGAGCCCGATAGCGGCGCCGATCAGCAACATGAGCAAGGCCAGAATCAATCCAAATCCATCCATGGGGTAACCCTGTCACAGGGCTACGACAGTTTTAGCGCGGGTCCGGCTCGAGCCGTCCGACGGGAGCATGAACAAGCGTGGGTACTG
Organism: Paenarthrobacter sp. NPDC089322; assembly: GCF_040684895.1. Classification (NCBI taxonomy): domain Bacteria; kingdom Bacillati; phylum Actinomycetota; class Actinomycetes; order Micrococcales; family Micrococcaceae; genus Paenarthrobacter; species Paenarthrobacter sp. NPDC089322. The sequence continues at coordinate 40,695 of NZ_JBFBGW010000005.1, read as the reverse complement.
CTGCAACAGGTAGAATCAATGCTCGTGGCTCTTACTATTGGCATCGTCGGACTGCCCAACGTCGGCAAATCAACCCTTTTCAACGCATTGACCCGGAACCAGGTGCTCGCTGCGAACTATCCCTTCGCAACGATTGAACCCAACGTCGGTGTGGTTAACCTGCCCGACCCCCGCCTGGCGAAGCTGGCGGAGATCTTTGGTTCGCAGCGATTGTTGCCGGCACCCGTGTCCTTCGTGGACATCGCCGGGATCGTGAAGGGTGCTTCCGAGGGTGAGGGTTTGGGCAACAAGTTCCTCGCCAACATCCGCGAGGCCGAGGCCATCGCACAGGTGGTCCGCGTCTTTGACGACCCCGATGTCATCCACGTAGACGGCAAGGTTGACCCGCGCTCCGACATGGAGACCATCAACACCGAGCTGATTCTGGCCGACCTTCAAACCATCGAGAACGCAATTCCGCGCATCGAAAAAGAAGTCAAGATCAAGAAGCGCGAAGCTGCCGAGTTGGCCGCCATCAAGGCGGCTCAGGCTGTACTGGAGCGTGGCGATACGATCTTCTCCTCGATCAAGAGCGACAAACTCGAGATGGGGTACCTCAAGGAACTTGGACTCCTGACCGCCAAACCCTTCATCTACGTCTTCAACGCCGATGAAGGCATCCTCGGCGATCCTGCGAAGCAGGAAGAGTTGCGGGCCCTGGTTGCCCCTGCGGATGCTGTCTTCCTCGACGCCAAGCTTGAAGCCGACCTCGTTGAGCTGGACGAGGAAGAAGCACGTGAGATGTTGGAAATGAACGGGCAGAGCGAATCCGGCCTGGACCAGCTGGCGCGCGTCGGATTCCACACGCTCGGGCTCCAAACGTATCTGACTGCCGGCCCCAAGGAAACCCGTGCATGGACCATCCGCCAGGGTGACACCGCACCGCAGGCGGCGGGCGTGATCCACTCCGACTTCCAGCGTGGCTTCATCAAAGCCGAGGTTGTCTCCTTCGACGACCTCGTCGAGGCCGGCTCCATGTCCGAGGCCAAGTCGCGTGGCAAGGTCCGCATCGAAGGCAAGGAATACGTCATGGCCGACGGCGACGTGGTGGAGTTCCGGTTTAACGTCTAGACGCCACCCGCTTTGGACGGACGCTGGACCAGAGGAGGTGAAGATCGTTGACTACCATTGACTATCTTGCGCCGATTCACCCAGGTGAAGTTCTCATGGAGGATCTCATTGAGGGTTTTGGCGTCACGCAGAACAAGCTCGCCGTGGCGATCAAGGTGCCGCCGCGCCGAATCAATGAGATAGTGCACGGCAAGCGTGCAATCACAGCCGTCACTGCACTACGACTCGGCAAGTATTTTGGAACGTCGGCCCAGTTCTGGCTCAACCTGCAGACGCATTACGATCTCGACCTCGCCGAAGACCGTGCGGCCGAGCAGATCGCTACCATCACGCCTCTCAAGGTTGCGTGAACAGAGCGGTAGCCGAGGGCACGGATCGTCCCGGCAGCGACCTCGACATGGTGGTCACACACGCTCGCCTGGTACAGGTCTGTTGACGGTGGCCGCCTTCGCCGCAGCGGCCAGCGAGCTGTTGGGCGTTGAAGTCGATGTTGTGACGGACGGGCCTGCGCTCCGATCATGAGATCCTGACATCCGGGCCGCTGACATCCGTGGAAACTGCTGCCTGATTCAGTCGGCGGGTTTGCGTTAGACGCTCGACTCGACTCGCCCAAGAGCCCCGGTTCACCTGACCATTCAGCTGCAACCGGGGTTCTTTTATGCCGGAAAACAGTCTTGTCCTGCTGTCAGACAGCGAATGTTACCACCGGGTAGCTTGTGACTTGAAATTCCCGCCGTTTTGCGCATCGAGAGGTTGCGGAACGGTTACAGTTTGGCAATCCGGTCCCAACATCTGGACACAATGTGGGTAGGCTTACACACACATGTAGGCAACGTCACAGTAGGAAACTGTGCCTGCGCCTGGGGAGATCACGAATTTTCCCTGCCCAACTCCACGACTAATAGGAGGCGGAATGCGTTTCTCGCGCACTTCCAAAGCTCTAGGTGTAGCGGCGATCATCGCCCTCGCCGTGACCGGGTGCGGCGGCGGCTCCGGTAGCAACACGAACACTTCTGCCGCAGGCGATCCCAACAAGGTCATCACCGCGTACAGCAACGAGCCGCAGAACCCGTTGCTGCCTGCCAACACCAACGAGGTGTACGGTGGCCGCGTCGTCGAACTGCTCTTCGAAGGCCTGCGTGCCTACGATCCAAGCGGCAAGCCCGTGAATGCCCTGGCGGAGTCCATCGAGACCACTGATTCCCAGACATGGACCATCAAGGTCAAGTCGGGCGCCAAGTTCACCAACGGCGAGGCCATCACTGCCAAGACCTTTGTTGACTCCTGGAACTTCGCTGCCTTGAGCACCAACCTCCAGAACAACGGCTTCTTCTTCGAATCCATCGAAGGCTACGCCGATGTCAGCGCCACGACGGAGACCACGTCGGCCGACGGTAAGAAGACCTCCACCCCGGCTCCTACGGCCCAGACCATGTCCGGCCTGACTGCTACTGACGACCAGACCATCACGGTCAAGCTGTCCCAGCCTGAAGCTGACTGGTCCTTGCGCCTGGGGTACTCAGCCTTCTACCCGCTTCCTTCCGAGGCTATTAAGGACCCGAAGAAGTTCGGTGAGAACCCCGTCGGCAACGGGCCGTACAAGTTCGAAAAAGATGGAGCCTGGGTCCACGACCAGTCCATCTCCCTCGTCAAGAACCCTGACTACAGCGGTCCCCGTGCTGCCAAGAACGGTGGCGTGACCTTCAAGTTCTACACTGACCCGGGCCCGGCCTACACGGACCTGCAGGCTGACAACCTGGACGTCACCGATGTCCTGCCGTCCAACGCCCTGAAGACCTACACCACGGACTTCCAGGATCGTAACTCCACCAAGCCGGTTGCCAACAACTCCACCCTGAACATCCCGGGCTACAACCCGAACTTCCAGGGTGAAGCCGGCAAGCTGCGCCGTCAGGCCCTGTCCCACGCCATCAACCGTGAAGAAATCACCAAGGTGATCTTCAACGGAACCCGCACCCCGGCTACTGAATTCACGGCTCCGGTGCTGGATGGCTACAAGAACGACATCCCGGGCAGCGAAGTGCTGAAGTTTGATGTCCAGAAGGCCAAGGACCTGTGGGCCGAGGCTGAGAAGCTCCAGCCGTATGACGCCTCCAAGCCGCTCCAGATTGCTTCCAACACCGATGGCGGCAACAAGGAATGGATTGACGCTGTAGCCAACGGCTTCAAGAACAACCTTGGCATCGACGCTGAAATCCAGCCTTTCGCGAAGTTCGCTGAGGTCCTGGACCTCCGCAAGTCCCAGTCGCTCCCCGGCTTGACCCGTGCCGGCTGGCAGGGTGACTACCCGTCGCTGTACAACTTCCTCGGCCCGGTTTGGGCAACCAACGCCTCCTCCAACTATGAGAAGTACTCGAACCCTGAGTTCGACAAGCTCCTCAAGGAAGGCCTGGCTGCGAAGACCCCTGAAGAGGCAAACGCCAAGTTCAACCAGGCACAGGAGATCCTGTTCGAGGACCTCCCTGGCCTGCCGCTGTGGTACCAGAACCGTCCGATTGTGTGGAGCAACAACGTTGTGAAGGCCGAGACCGGCTGGAACGGCGGCATCCTCTACTACAACATCGAGGCCAAGTAATCCTCAGGATCTGAACTTGCCGTGAGGCATTGGGGCCCGGCCACCACGCCGGGCCCCATTGCTTGCCTCGGCAGGAAGGCAAATATGACACACCGACACCCGTCCAGGGAAAGGAGGGTGAACCGTGGTCCGCTACATTCTGCGTAGGCTCCTCCAGGTGATTCCCGTCTTCCTGGGAACCACACTTCTCGTCTACTACATGGTGTTCGCCCTGCCAGGTGACCCCATTGCGGCCCTCTTCGGCGAACGCCAGCCGCCCCAAGGCGTCATTGACGCTCTTCGCGCCCAGTACAACCTGGATCAGCCGTTCTGGGTGCAGTACGGAATCTTCCTTAAGAACGTCTTCACCTTCAACCTTGGGGTCGACTTCACGCAGCAACCCATCGCTGATGCGCTCGCGCGGGCCTTCCCCGTAACCGCGATGCTCGCGATTGAAGCCCTTATTATCCAAGCAGTCTTCGGCGTAGCCTTTGGTGTCTTCGCAGGCCTCCGCAAGGGCAAGCTCTTTGACTCCACCGTCCTGATTGTGTCGCTGGTGGTCATCGCCGTCCCCACCTTCGTCCTCGGCTTCGTTTTCCAGTTGGTCTTTGGCGTCCAGCTCGGCTGGGCCAAGCCAACCGTTGGCGCGAATGCTGACTGGGGCAACCTGATCCTCCCGGCAGTCGTCCTGGGCCTTGTCTCCTTCGCCTACGTCCTTCGACTGACCAGGGCATCGGTTGGCGAGAACATGAACGCCGACTACGTCCGCACAGCCACGGCCAAGGGCCTTTCCCGCCCCCGCGTTGTGATGGCCCACATCCTGAGGAACTCCCTGATCCCGGTGGTTACCTACCTTGGCGCAAACCTCGGCGGTCTCATGGGGGGAGCCATCGTCACGGAAGGCATCTTCAACGTTCCCGGAGTGGGCAACAAACTCTTCCAGGCCATCCAGCGCAGCGAAGGCCCAACCATCGTTGCGATCGTTAGTGTCCTGGTTCTCGTTTTCGTTGTCACCAACCTCTTGGTTGACCTCCTGTACGCCTGGCTTGACCCGAGGATCCGCTATGACCAGTAATACTGAACACTTTGTGGCTCCGGTCGATGAGACGCCGCTGCAGGCCACCGACTCCGTGAAGACCGATCAAGCGCCTTTGAGCCTCTGGGCCGATGCATGGCGCAAGCTCCGCCGTCGCCCGATGTTCATCGTCTCTTCGCTCTTGATCCTTCTCCTGACGACGATTGCCCTTTTCCCGGGCCTCTTCACCAGCGTTGCCCCCAACAACGACTGCCAGTTGGCCAACTCCGAGGCCGGACCCACCGAAGGGCATCCCTTCGGGTTCACCCTGCAAGGCTGCGACGTCTATTCGCGCGTTATCCACGGTACACAAGCATCCCTTGCGGTAGGCGTCCTGTCCGTACTTTGCGTCGTCATCATCGGCGTAACGCTCGGCGCCTTGGCTGGCTACTACGGTGGCTGGCTTGACGCTGTACTGGCCCGTTTGGGCGACATCTTCTTCGCGCTGCCGATCATCCTCGGTGCCCTTGTTGTCACCCAGTTGCCCTTCTTCCGGGAGAACCGGGGCGTCTGGACGGTGGTCATCACCATATCCCTGCTGGCGTGGCCACAAATGGCCCGCATTACGCGTGGCGCAGTGATAGAAGTCCGGAATGCCGATTTCGTTACAGCGGCCCGCTCGCTGGGTGTCTCCAGGTTCGGCGCCCTTCTCAAGCACGCACTCCCGAACGCGCTGGCACCGGTCATCGTCCTCGCAACCCTGGAGCTCGGTGTCTTCATCGTACTGGAAGCCACACTTTCCTTCCTGGGTGTCGGCCTGCCCCTGAGCGTCATGTCGTGGGGCAACGACATCTCCGCTGCCAATGCCTCGATCCGCACCAACCCGGGCATCCTGCTCTACCCGGCCGCGGCCTTGTCCATCACCGTCCTGAGCTTCATCATGCTTGGCGACGCCGTCCGCGATGCTCTTGATCCCAAGAGCCGTCAGCGCTAAGGAGGCGAACATGGCTTCTGCCAACATCAGAATTGATGAAGTCACAGCACAGGTGCGGCCGATCCTCGAGATCAAGGACCTGGCCATCACCTTCAAAACCGGCTCGGGTGAAGTGAAAGCCGTCAAGAACGCCCACCTAACCATCATGCCGGGTGAAACGGTCGCCATCGTGGGGGAGTCCGGTTCGGGAAAGTCGACGACGGCGCTCGCCGCCATCGGTCTGTTGCCGAACAATGGACGCGTCTCGGGCGGCCAGATCCTGCTCGACGGCGAGGATATCGCCAACGCGCCGGAGAAACGCATGATTGAGCTCCGCGGCAGCCACATCGGCATGGTCCCGCAGGATCCGATGTCCAACCTCAACCCGGTGTGGAAGATCGGCTACCAGGTACGGGAGACGCTGCGGGCGAACGGCCGCCCGGACGGCCCGGAGGATGTGGCCCGTGTGCTCGCCGAGGCGGGCTTGCCGGATGCCGCGCGCCGCGCAAAGCAGTATCCGCACGAGTTCTCAGGTGGCATGCGCCAACGTGCCCTGATCGCGATCGGTCTGAGCTGCCAGCCGAAACTCCTGATCGCCGATGAACCGACGTCCGCTTTGGACGTGACGGTGCAGAGGAAGATCCTGGACCACCTCGACACCATGACAACTGAACTTGGTACGTCGGTCCTGCTCATTACGCACGACCTCGGCCTCGCCGCCGAACGCGCGGACAAGGTGGTCGTGATGTACCAGGGCAATGTGGTTGAGGCAGGTCCGTCGTTGGAACTGCTGCGCAATCCCCAACATCCGTACACGAGGCGCCTCGTGGAATCGGCTCCGTCGCTGGCATCGCGCCGCATCCAGGTTGCCAAAGAACAGGGCGTGGAGTCCGATGACCTCCTCGCTCCGGTGGAGGCAGCCGAAAAGCGGGCGGCTGACGACGTCCTGCAGATCAGGAACCTCCGCAAGATCTACAAGCTGCGCCAAGGCCTGGGCCAAGCGGCGGATTTCGCTGCCGTGGACGACGTCAGCTTCAACGTGAAACGCGGAACCACCACGGCGATCGTGGGGGAGTCCGGCTCGGGTAAGTCGACGGTGGCCAAGATGGTTCTCCAGCTGGAAAAGCCAACGGAAGGCCAGATCGTCTTCGACGGCGTCGATACTGCCGGGCTCAAGGGCAAGGACATCTTCAAGTTCCGGCGACGTGTTCAGCCGATCTTCCAGGATCCCTATGGTTCCTTGGACCCGATGTACAACATCTTCCGGACCATTGAGGAGCCCCTGCGCGTCCACAAGATCGGGAACAAGGCCAGCCGTGAAAAGAAGGTCCGGGAACTGCTGGACCAGGTGGCCTTGCCCCAGTCGATGATGCAGAGGTACCCGAATGAACTTTCGGGCGGCCAGCGCCAACGCATCGCCATTGCGCGTGCCTTGGCTTTGGATCCCGAAGTCATCATCTGCGACGAAGCGGTCTCCGCGCTGGACGTCCTGGTCCAGGCCCAAGTGCTGAACCTCCTGGCCGACCTCCAGGACAACCTCGGCCTGACGTACTTGTTCATCACCCATGACCTCGCAGTCGTGCGCCAGATCGCGGACCACGTCTGCGTCATGGAAAAGGGCAAGCTCGTGGAGACCGGCAGCACGGACGATGTGTTCGACAACCCCCGCGAGGCCTACACCCAGGCCCTCCTGGACGCCATCCCCGGCGGTTCATTGCTGCTGCCCCCGGCGGTGGCCTGACCGGCGTCGTACATCACGCGAGACTGAACAGTGAAGAACCGGTGGTCCCCACAGAAGGGAACCACCGGTTCTTGCCGTTGTGGGGCCTGCTTTACGCGCTAAGCCCGGGGCGAAGCGCGCAGAGCGGGCCCCGCACCGTCCTTACTGGGCTGGATAATCCGGGCGGGGCGCGAGGCCCAGCACCGCAAGTTCAACTGCGAGAACATCCCCTAGCTTCTTGTGTCCGGAAGCTTTCATATGGACCCCGTCCTGAAGGTCCTGGACAGCGTCGTGGCGGGTCAGCCAGTCGCCCGCGCTGACAAACGGGACGGTGTGTTTGGCAGCGATCCGGCCCAGCAGGGCATCCACCTCGGTGCGGCGACCACCGCCGTTCGCCGCTCCGCGGGCCAAGGTTCCGATCATGGCAAGGCGGGCACCGGGGTAGCGCTTTTTCAAGGCTGCGAGAAGACGCTCGGCATTACTGGTGATCTGCGCATCGGTGGCATGTTGGGAAGCATCGTTGCCGCCGCCCTGGACCACGATCAGGGGCGGGTCGCCATAGGGCAGGACCCAGTCACCGCGTTGGAGGGCGTCAATGTAGTTGCCCGTTGTGCCGTTGGACGCAACGAACCCCGTGCCGCCCATGCCCACCACATGGAGTTTGTACCCAAGCGCGGCGATTCCCCGTTGCGGCCAGGAATCCTTGGGCATCGACTGGGAATCGCCAATCAGGACTGCGGTGTGCTGCACATCGGCCAGAACCAGTTCGTTGCGGTTGTTCGCGGGGTTCTTATATAGGGAGCCCACCGGCAGGTCGAGTGGACTGGGCGCCGGAGCAACCCGCAACGGTTTGTCCGCGGCGGAAGTAGGCGCGGGCGCGCCGGGCGCTGCCGCCGCGGAATGCGTCGGTACGGGCGTGGGGGAGGAAGGGCCTGCCCCGCAGCCGACCACTAGGACGCCGACGGCGACCATGGGTGCGAGCAGGCGGAACGCGGCCGAGGCTTGGCGCATCGATGGTCTCCGTGTGGCACTGGTTTCTGCAGCAATCATGGGGCACAAAGCCAGGAAAATCCAGCAGTTGGACTTACGGTTACTGAAGCGTAACCGGGCTGTGAGCAGAACCACATCCGCGGCCGAAATTGCTTGCTTTTTAGGCTGATAAATGCAGGTGCGTTTAGACTTGCTGTAGGTGCCCTGTGTCCCGGGGTCTTTTCGTTGTGTGTTCCGATCAGGAGATCAGGTATGCGCGCGGATACAAACAGCTGACTTCACCACTGAAACGAGTCATAAACGCATGTCTGAAACCATCACCAACACTGCGTCGCGGAGCGATCTGCGCAACGTCGCGATCGTCGCACACGTTGACCACGGCAAGACCACCTTGGTCGACGCCATGCTCAAGCAGACCAACTCCTTCGCTTCCCACGGTGAGGTAGAGGACCGCGTCATGGACTCCGGTGACCTGGAGCGCGAAAAGGGCATCACCATCCTCGCCAAGAACACCACGGTTGCCTACAACGGCCCGTCGTCCAACGGCGAGACCATTACCATCAACGTTATCGACACCCCCGGCCACGCCGACTTTGGTGGCGAAGTTGAGCGCGGTCTGTCCATGGTTGACGGCGTTGTCCTGCTGGTGGACTCCTCCGAAGGTCCGCTGCCCCAGACCCGCTTCGTGCTCCGCAAGGCCCTCGCGGCCCACCTGCCAGTCATCCTCCTGGTCAACAAGACGGACCGCCCCGATGCCCGGATCGACGAAGTTGTCCACGAGTCCATGGACCTGCTCCTTGGCCTTGCTTCAGACCTCGCGGATGAAGTTCCGGACCTGGACCTGGACAAGGTTCTGGAAGTTCCCGTTGTCTACGCCGCAGCCAAGGTCGGCCGGGCGTCCCTGGAGCAGCCTGCCAACGGCTCCGCTCCGGAGAACGAGGACCTTGAGCCGCTCTTCAAGACGATCATCGAGCACATCCCCGCTCCGACGTACAACCCGGACGGCGTGCTGCAGGCCCACGTGACCAACCTTGACGCCTCGCCGTTCCTCGGTCGCCTGGCTTTGCTCCGCATCTACAACGGCACCCTCCGCAAGGGCCAGCAGGTTGCCTGGGCCCGCCAGAACGGTGAACTCAAGACCGTCAAGATCACCGAACTCCTGGCCACCAAGGCACTGGAGCGCGTCCCGGCCGAGTCCGCCGGCCCCGGTGAGATCGTGGCTGTCGCAGGTATCGAGGACATCACCATCGGTGAAACCCTCACGGACGTCGAGAACCCCGAGCCGTTGCCGCTGATCACCGTTGACGATCCCGCGATCTCCATGACCATCGGTATCAACACTTCCCCGCTGGCCGGCAAGGTCAAGGGCGCCAAGGTTACTGCCCGCCAGGTGAAGGACCGCCTGGACAAGGAGCTGATCGGTAACGTCTCCATCAAGGTTCTGCCCACCGAGCGTCCGGATGCCTGGGAAGTCCAGGGCCGTGGCGAGCTCGCCCTGGCGATCCTCGTGGAGCAGATGCGTCGTGAAGGCTTCGAGCTGACCGTCGGCAAGCCGCAGGTAGTCACCAAGACCATTGACGGCAAGCTGCACGAGCCGATGGAACACATGACCATCGACGTTCCGGAAGAGTACCTCGGCGCCGTCACCCAGCTCATGGCCGCCCGCAAGGGCCGCATGACCAACATGGCCAACCACGGCACGGGCTGGTGCCGCATGGAATTCATCGTTCCCGCACGTGGCCTGATCGGCTTCCGTACCCGGTTCCTCACGGACACCCGTGGTGCCGGCATCGCCGCTTCCATCTCAGAGGGCTACGAGCCGTGGGCAGGCCCCATCGAATACCGCACCAACGGTTCGATGGTTGCCGACCGCGCCGGTGTGGTGACCCCGTTCGCGATGATCAACCTGCAGGAACGCGGTTCCTTCTTCGTGAAGCCCACGTCCGAGGTCTACGAGGGCATGATCGTGGGCGAGAACTCCCGCGCCGACGACATGGACGTCAACATCACCAAGGAAAAGAAGCTCACCAACATGCGTGCCGCTTCCTCCGACTCTTTCGAGAACCTGACCCCGCCGCGTGAGCTCACGCTCGAAGAGTCCCTCGAATTCGCCCGCGAGGACGAGTGCGTCGAGGTGACCCCGGAAGACATTCGCATCCGCAAGGTCATCCTGGACGCCAACGAACGCGCCAAGGCCAACCGCGCCCGCGCCAAGGCCTAGTCCGTTCCGGTCAAGACTGTATGAGTAAGGGAGCCGCCAGCGCTGCCCGTGGCATTGCCGCGGGGGTGCTGGCGGCTCTTCTCGTTGCTCCGGCAGGTACGGTACTGCACCGGCAGGCGGTGGTGATTTCCGGCGTCGACGTCCCTTGGGGCGTCTGCGCGGCGCTGCTGCTGCTTGCCTCGGTCCAGTTGTGGTTGGCGGCTTGGTCCCGCTCGGTGGTCCCGACGGCGGTAGCCGGCCTTGTTGGTTATGCCGCCGTGGGCTTGTTCTCGTCTGCGGGACCCGACAAACAGCTGGTGCTGGGCGACGTCGCGGGCAACGTGTGGGTTTTCGGCATTGCAGGCGTGACGTTGCTCATGCTGGCGGTAGCCCATCGTCTGCGGGCCCGCCGCCCAACCGCTGTTGAGCCCAGCGCCGGCTAGAGCGGCTTCTGCCGGCTAAAGCGGCTTCCGACGTGGAGGCGGAGGTGGGACTTCTTTTGCGGCGATAACGTGCGTCAGCGGAATTTCGACGTCGGACGTCCGCGTCCGTACGGTGCAACTGGTCTCCGAGCTGGTCACCAAGTACCCAAGCGCATCCGTCAGTCCGTCCTCAATCCGGTACCGGACCACGATGCGGGTGCCCGGTTCTGCTGTACGCAGGAATTGGCGCGGAGGCAAATGCGGGGGAGTCACCGTTTCATACTAAGACGCCGGGCTAGGTTGGCGTTGCGGCACTGTTGGATAATAGGCTCGGAAGTTGAATGTCCGGCATGCTGCCGGCAGTGTTACCCGGCCGTCGCCGGGACAAACCGTTGAGAGGTCTGGGACGTGACGTACATAATCGCGCAGCCGTGTGTGGATGTCAAGGACAAGGCATGTATTGAAGAATGCCCTGTCGACTGCATTTACGAAGGCGAGCGTTCCCTCTACATCCACCCCGATGAATGCGTCGACTGCGGCGCGTGCGAGCCTGTGTGCCCGGTGGAAGCCATCTACTACGAGGATGACACCCCGGAAGAGTGGGCCGACTACTACAAGGCCAACGTCGAATTCTTTGACGATCTCGGCTCGCCGGGCGGCGCCGCCAAGATCGGAAACACCGGCAAGGACCACCCGTTCATCGCCGCGTTGCCCCCGCAGAACCAAGACCACTAAGGGCGGTTGCTCCGTTGATTTCCGCGGCACCGGCCTTTGGCCTCAATCTGCCCGACTACCCGTGGGAGGCCATGGCACCCTATGCTGCCACGGCTGCCAAACACCCCGGGGGTGCTGTCAACCTGTCCATCGGCACGCCCGTGGACCCTACACCCCAACTGATCCGTGATGCCCTTGCTGCGGCCTCCGATGCGCACGGATACCCCACAGTTCACGGAACGGAGCCCCTGCGGCAGGCTGTGGTGGACTGGTTCGCGAGCCGCCGCGGTGTTCCGGGCTTGGATGCCCGCGACGTCATGCCCACTGTCGGTTCCAAGGAACTGGTGGCGTGGCTGCCGTTCCTGTTGGGATTGGGATCCGGGGACGTCGTAGTGCGGCCAACGGTTGCCTACCCCACGTATGACATTGGAGCGACGCTGGCGGGCGCAACTGCTGTGGCAGCGGACAACCTCGATGAGCTGGATGCCGCCACACGAGCCAAAGTGCGTTTGGTCTGGATCAATTCACCCGGCAATCCCACGGGCAGTGTCCGCGGCGTGGAATCGCTCCGCGAGATCGTCAGCCAGGCACGCGAACTCGGCGCAGTGGTTGCCTCCGACGAATGCTACGCGGAACTGGGCTGGGGCGAATGGGACGCGCAGCGCGGGGGAGAAGCTGTCCCGAGCGTCCTTGATCCGCGCGTTTCCGGTGGTTCCACCGAGGGCCTGCTCTGTGTCTACTCCCTCAGCAAGCAGTCCAACCTGGCCGGCTACCGCGCTGCTTTCGTCGCGGGCGACTCCGCGATCATGGCCAACCTCGTGAACAGCCGCAAGCACGCCGGAATGATCGTGCCCTTCCCTGTCCAGGAAGCCATGCGCGTTGCATTGGGCGATGCCGACCATGTCCTGGCGCAGAAGGACCTTTACCGTGGCCGCCGCGAGAGGCTTGTGCCCGCGCTTGAGCAGTTTGGATTGAAGATCCACGAGTCCAAGGCCGGCCTGTACTTGTGGTCCACTGCCGGGGAAGCTACCTGGGACACAGTGGGCCGCTTCGCCGAGCTTGGCATTGTGGTGGGCCCCGGCGTTTTCTATGGAGATGCGGGCAACGGATTCATCCGCGTGGCGCTCACCGGCAGCGACGAACGGATCAATGCAGCTGTGGAGAGGTTAAACGCGAGCTGATAACAATGCTGTGACTTGCGCCACAAGGCGCGTCATTCCGCCAGTAACCGGACGGAACGGATTAGTTCCGGCGGGTTACTGGCGGTAGCTTTTTAACTGACTATCAATGGTGGCCTTCAATAAGAAAGCACTTCGGCCGTTGGAGCCCTGCAACAGTGGGGTCGAATGCGGCGTCACCTGAAGTTGGTTGGACAAGCGTTCTATAGAGGCCCAGAGGCCTCATGAAGGGGACTCCATGACTGAGACCACCAGCGCGACACTGCGCCATGCCGGCGGCGAACTCGAACTGCCGCGCATCCAGGTTGTAGAAGGAAACGAAGGTTATGACGTTTCCAAGCTGCTGAAGCAGACGGGCGCCGTTGCCTATGACCCCGGCTTCATGAACACCGCGGCCACTACCTCGGCCATCACCTACATCGACGGTGACGCAGGCATCCTGCGCTACCGCGGCTACCCGATCGAGCAGCTCGCCCAGCACTCGAACTTCCTCGAAGTTTCCTATCTGCTGATCTACGGCAACCTGCCCACCCCCACGGAGCTGGAAGAATTCGATCAGCGCATCCGCCGCCACACGCTCCTGCACGAGGAACTCAAGGGGTTCTTCGGCGGCTTCCCGCGCGACGCACACCCGATGCCCGTGCTTTCCTCGGCCGTCTCAGCGCTGTCCACGTTCTACCAGGACTCGCTGGATCCCTTCAACGCCGAGCACGTGGAAGTTTCCACCATCCGCCTCATGGCCAAACTTCCGGTCATTGCGGCTTACGCCCACAAGAAGTCCATCGGCCAGCCCATGCTGTACCCGGACAACTCCATGAACCTCGTGGAGAACTTCCTCCGCCTGAGCTTCGGCCTCCCGGCAGAGCAGTATGAGCTGGACCCGGTTGTCGTCAAGGCACTGGATCTCCTGCTGATCCTGCACGCGGACCACGAACAGAACTGTTCCACGTCCACCGTTCGCCTGGTGGGTTCCTCCAACGCGAACCTCTTCGCTTCGGTTTCCGCAGGCATCAACGCGCTCTTCGGCCCTGCCCACGGCGGCGCCAACGAGGCCGTGCTGAAGATGCTTCGCCAGATCCAGGCCGAGGGCATCAAGCCCGAGGACTACATGGAGAAGGTCAAGAACAAGGAAGACGGCGTCCGCCTCATGGGCTTCGGGCACCGCGTCTACAAGAACTACGATCCCCGTGCCAAAATCATCAAGGCGACGGCCCACGAGGTCCTCGGCAAGCTCGGCGGCAACGACGAACTGCTGGACATCGCCATGCGCCTCGAAGAGAAAGCCCTTGCGGACGACTACTTCATCCAGCGCAAGCTGTACCCGAACGTCGACTTCTACACGGGCCTCATCTACAAGGCCATGGGCTTCCCCGAGAAGATGTTCACCGTTCTCTTCGCCATTGGCCGCCTCCCGGGCTGGATTGCCCAGTGGCGTGAAATGATCAACGATCCCCAGACCAAGATCGGCCGCCCGCGGCAGCTCTATACGGGATCGCCGGAGCGCAACTACCCGGCCAACTAGCAGTACCAAGGCAATAACGACGGCGGCCGCCCACCTCGCGCGAGGTGGGCGGCCGCCGTCGTTGGTCGCCGCTGGCGCCGGACGTTCGAGGCGCGGCGGGCGCTCGAGGCGCCGGGCGCTCGAGGCGCCGGGCGCTCGTGGCGCCGGCCTTTAAGCGTTGCCGGCAGTGGCCGGTTCGGCGGCGTTGTAGCCGTAGGGGTTGTTCTTCTGCCAGCGCCAGTGGTCCTCGCACATTTGGTCCACGTTCTTGGTGGTGGACCAGCCAAGGTCCGCGAGGGCGGAGGAGGCGTCTGCCCAGAAGGCGGGAAGATCGCCTGCGCGACGGCCGGTGATCTCGTAGGGGATGGGCCGGCCGACGGCCTTCTCGAAGGAACGCAGGACTTCCAGGACTGATGAGCCCTTGCCGGAGCCGAGGTTCCAGCGGCGTACACCGGGGCGGGTCGCGATGTAGTTGAGGGCGGCGACGTGGCCGTCCGCGAGGTCGACTACGTGGATGTAGTCACGTTGGGCTGTGCCGTCGGGCGTGTCGTAATCCCCGCCGAACACCATGAGCTTTTCGCGGCGTCCCACGGCAACCTGCGCGATGAACGGGACGAGGTTGTTCGGGATGCCCTGCGGGTCTTCACCGATGCGGCCGGACGGGTGTGCGCCCACGGGGTTGAAGTAGCGCAGCAGTGCTATGTGCCAGCGATCGTCTGCGTGGCCAAGGTCGGAGAGGATGTCCTCAATCTGTTCCTTGGTACGGCCGTAGGGGTTGTTTGCGCCGATCTCCATCTTTTCGATGTAAGGGATCGGGTTGTGCTCTCCGTAGACGGTAGCGGAAGAGCTGAACACGATGGAGCGGACATCGTGCTTGTCCATGGCGCGGAGGAGGTTCAGCGTGCCCACGATGTTGTTGTAGTAGTAGGCCAACGGTTCCTGCACCGATTCGCCGACGGCCTTGAGCCCTGCAAAGTGGATGACGGCGTCAATGCGGTGCTGGTCGAACACGGCCTCGACGGCGGGTTCATCAACGAGGTCCACCTGGTGGAATGCAGCGGTCTTGCCGGTAAGCTCGGAGACCCGGCGGAGGGACTCTTCACTGGAGTTCACGAGGTTATCGAGGACGACGACGTCGTGGCCGGCTTCCTGGAGGGACAGAACGGTGTGCGAACCGATGTAGCCGGTGCCACCCGTGACAAGGATTTTCATGGTGTCTACGCTATCGGAAATCGGAGGCACGCCGCCTAGTGTTGAGGGGTGATGAAGCACGTTCGTGCTAAAAACTAGTGGTGCCCAAAATTGTTGATGCCGAAGCCCGGCGCCAGGAAGTTGTCCAAGCCGTCTTCAGGATCATTGCAAGTGACGGTTTGGAGCGGGCATCACTGCGGGAAGTAGCCGAGGAAGCCGGGCTTGCCGTCGGTTCCGTCCGCCACTACTTTGCAAGCAGCGACGAACTCCTGGTCTTCTCCTTTGCTTCGGTGATCTATCGCATCACCGGCCGTCTCGAGGCAGCCCTGCCCGCCGTGGAGGGCGAGGCCCCCGGTAGCGAAGAGCAACACATCGCCGTGTTGAACCTCCTGGGTCAACTCCTGCCTCTCGACGAAGAACTGGCAGTGGATGCCTGCGTGTGGATGGCTTTCCGCCACGCTGCCCGCATCAAGCCCGTCCTGCAGGAGGAAGCCGAGCGGAGCCACAGGACCATCGCTGCCTTGGTAGGACGCTTGATCATTCTCCTTAGCCCCGGCCAGGCGTCCGATCAGCAGGCCCTCGTGACGGAAGCCGAAAGGCTGCTGGCCACCATGGACGGCCTGTGCATGCATGCACTGCTGCATCCGGAGTGGATGACTGCGGCGATGTGCAGCGATGTCCTGACAGCACATCTGAGGGCATTGGAAGCTGTTCCCGTTGGTTGAGAAGGAGCCGTCCCGCCGTTAACGTGGGGACGCAACGGGAATAGACTGGGACATGTCGGGAACCTGCCAAAGGGAGGAATTCGGATGCATGAGTCAGGCGGCCCGGGATGGCGCATCACCATGGACACGTCCGGGCCGATGCTCATCGCCTTGTATTTGCGCGATGTAGCCGGACTCGACGGTGCCGGAAAACCCCTGCTTTCCCATGCGGCTCCCAAAGTACGCCACGCCGACCATAGCCACCTGACCTCGGATGTGGGTGGCATCGGGGCCCTGAAGACCGAATGGGAGGCCTGGTGGGAGAAGCTCGTCAGGTCCTACCCGGAGCCTGCGCAGGAGCTCGCGCCACCCAGCTTCAAGGCCTTCGGTAATTCGCCCGCCCTCCAGAGAGTGCTGCAGGCCCATTTTGGTGCTGCCTTGGGATGGGCAACGGACCGGATCGATGAATACGCGGATCTCGAAGCTGCCCGTGAAGCCAACGGGTTGACACACGTCTTGAACGAGATGGTGGAGGACCGGCTCCTGGAAGTCGGCCGCGGCTCGAGGGACTTCGACCTCACCATCATCGAGTTGCCCCTGAATGAACCGCGGGCCTGGTACTTGGAACCGAGCACCATGATCATGAGCCATAGGCTGTTGTCCGAGCCCGACGTGTTCCGTAGCTACGTCCAGCCAGTGGTTGAACTTCTCGCCTGACGCGTAAACGCAATTCAGGTAGTAGGCGCCGAGACGGTGATGGTGAACGCCTCGGACGGCGCCACCGACGCCGTCCAGCCGTTGCGCTTTTCCCGGTTCCAGGTCCTATCCGCAATGTCCACTTGGGTGATGGCGAGCGACTTGGCGTTGGCCACTGCCCAATGGGCGATGGCCCAGGCCTGCGGTCCCGTCACGTCCAGCCGCACCGTGCGGCCCTCGACGGTGGCCGCCTGGGCGCCGAACGCCGTCGTCAGTTTATCCACGACGGCGGCAGGGTCACCTGCCGCATCCGGCATCCGGAGTTCGCAGTCCAGGGAGGATTCGGACTGACCCGTCAGGGCAGAGGCAAAGGCGCGGGCCATGCCTTCATGTTGGGCGTAGGCGCGCGGAAATGCGGAACGCTGTACGGCCTGCGCAGCTTGCGTGATCTCCATGGTTTCGTAGCCGGGGACCTTGATCAGGCCGTTGTAGAAAGCGTTCGAGGCGTAGACGGGGTCCATGACCTGGGCTTCGGTTCCCCAGCCCTGGGAAGGCCTTTGCTGGAACAAACCACGGGAATCGGGTCCGGCCTCGTCTCCGTAATTGATGTTCCTTAGGCGCGATTCCTGCATGGCCGTGGCCAGGGCAATGCTCGCTGCCCGGGGCGGGAGTCCGCGCTGGACGGATATGGCTGCGATAAGGGAAGCATTCGCGGCCTGGTCGGTGGCGAGATCGTATGCTGCGGAACCGGCAACGGCGACGCAGCGCTCCGTGACCAACGTCTCGGAGCGCTGCAGCACAGCAACTATCGCATAGATGGCGCCTGCTACGAGGGCCAGGGCCAGCACCGCAACCATGGCGCGGCGGAACCGGCGCATCGTTGTCTCCTGCTAGTTGGCGTGAAGTGCCTCGTTCAGTGCCACTGTCTGGCCCTTGCGGGGAAGGACCTCGACCCCACCCGTGGTGGAATTGCGGCGGAAGAGCAGGTTGGGAACGCCGGAGAGTTCAACAGCCTTGATGATCTTGCTGGTGTCCTCGCCGTTTTCGTCCTTGGGGCCCGGAACGCGGACGCGGGTGCCTGCCGTGACGTAGAGGCCGGCTTCGACCACGGAATCATCGCCGATGCTGATGCCCACGCCGGAGTTGGCGCCGAGCAGGACCCTCTCGCCAAGGGCAATCTTTTCCTTGCCGCCGCCGGAGAGCGTGCCCATGATGGACGCGCCGCCACCGACGTCGGTGCCATCGCCGGCAACCACGCCTGCGGAGATACGGCCTTCAACCATGGAAGTGCCCAAGGTGCCGGCGTTGAAGTTGACGAAGCCTTCGTGCATCACGGTGGTGCCTTCGGCAAGGTGGGCACCCAAACGGACGCGGTCGGCGTCGGCGATGCGGACGCCGGTGGGGACGACGTAATCCACCATCCGGGGGAACTTGTCCACGCCGTAGACCACCACGTTGCCGCGCTTGCGCAGGCGTGCCCGGGTCAGCTCGAAGCCTTCCACGGCGGCCGGGCCGAAGTTGGTCCACACAACGTTGGGGAGCTTGCCGAAGACGCCGTCCAGGTTGATGCTGTTCGGCTTGACCAAGCGGTGCGAAAGAAGGTGCAAACGGAGGTAGGCGTCGGCGGTGTCTGCAGGCGCGGCGTCGAGGTCGATCTGCGCGAAGACAACCTTCTGTTCGGTGCCGCGGTCGGCGTCCTTGCCGTCCTCGGCCAGGGCTGTGAGGGTGGGGTCAGCATTCTCGACGTCCCGCAGCGTCGCAGCTGCCTCGCCGAGCGCCGGTGAAGGGTACCAGACGTCCAGCACGGTTGCTTCCCCGGAGGCCGAGGTGGCGATGGTTGCGAGGCCGAATCCGTAGGCGGATCGATCGTTGGTGGGCGCGCTTGCGGGCACAGCAGAGGAAGCAGTTTCAGTCATGGCCCCAGTCTATCGAGCGCCCTGAGCGCGGCTGAAACCGGCGATGACTCAAGGGAGTCGCATTTCCCGGACGCTGCATCCGGCGCCGTGGAGGGAGTCCGGCGGTTAAGGTGGAGGGGTGACCCTTAATCCTGCACCTGCCCTCCTCGACCTGCGCCAGGACGTCGCCGTGCTGACGGCCGCACTCATCGACATCAACAGCGTCTCGGGCAATGAAACCGTACTTGCCGACGCCGTTGAGTCGGCATTGCGCGCGATACCCCACTACTCGGTCATCCGTGACGGTGACGCGATCATCGCGCGGACAGAGCTCGGCTGTTCGGAGCGCGTCATCCTCGCCGGCCACTTGGATACCGTCCCACTGCCTACGGTGGAGGGTTCGCTGGGCACCGTCCCGGCCACGTGGGAATCGGGCGTTCCGGGTGAAGGTGTGTTGTATGGCCGTGGCACCACGGACATGAAGGGCGGCGTCGCCGTGCAGCTGGCCCTGGCGGCAACACTGTTCGACGACGGCCGGCAGCCGGAGCGGGACGTCACCTTTGTGTTCTACGACCATGAGGAAGTTGAGGCCGTCAAGAGCGGGCTGGGGAGGTTGGTTCGCAACCACGGCGATCTGCTTGACGGCGATTTTGCGATCTTGCTCGAGCCCACGCATGGCACGGTGGAGGGCGGCTGCAACGGAACAAGCCGCTTCCATGCCACCACCATCGGTGAAACGGCACACTCCGCGCGGGCGTGGATGGGCAGCAACGCCATCCATGCCGCAGCCCCGATCCTCGCCCGTCTGGCCGCTTATGAGCCCCGGACCATCAACGTTGATGGCCTGGACTACCGCGAGAGCCTTAACGCCGTGAAGATCAACGGCGGGACGGCCGGCAACGTCATTCCAGACCGTTGCGTGGTGGAGATCAACTACCGCTTTGCGCCGGACAAGACACCTGATCAGGCCGAAGCCCATGTCCGCGAGCTCCTTGAGGGGTTCGATGTCGTCCGTACCGATGCCGCTGCCGGCGCGCGTCCCGGACTCAACCACCCCGCTGCCGCGTCCTTCGTGGCCGCAGTGGGTGCCGAGCCCAAGCCCAAATACGGGTGGACCGACGTCGCGCGTTTCAGCGAGTTGGGCATCCCGGCGGTGAACTTCGGACCCGGCGATCCCCTGCTCGCGCACAAGGACAATGAACACGTCGACGCCGATGCTGTCCGTGAGTGCCTGCGTGCACTCAGGACGTGGCTGGGGCAGTAGCCTCTCAACGCGCGCACGGCCCAACTGAGTCGCAATTGTGCGCGTTTTGACCGCTCAAAACGCGCACAATTGCGACCTACTTGGGTGAGTGGGGGCAGACACATGAAAAGAAGGTCCGCAGCCTGGTGGCTGCGGACCTTTCTCTTGGTGCGTGTTGGTTTGGACTACTTCTTCTCGCGACCAGGCACTTCGGTTTCGGAGACGGGAGCGTTCACGTCAAGATCGACTGTCTTGATGGCGGAGGCCATGCCGCCCGCCGCCTTCTTGGAACCGCGGCGTTCAATCCAGATGGCGATCCGTGACACAGTCAGGTTGATCAGGATGTAGATAGCCGCACCTACGAAGAACGCGGGGAAGAGGAAATCCGGGCCCAGGAAGTCGGCCATGATCTGGATTTTCCGCAGGAGTTCCTCGTAGCCCACGATGTAGCCGAGTGAGGTGTCCTTGAGCAGTACCACCAACTGGGCAACCAGGGACGGCAGCATGCGACGGACAGCCTGCGGGAACTCGATGATCATGCGCGACTGAAAGCTGCGCAGGCCGATCGCCAGGCCGGCTTCGCGTTGGCCCCTGGGGAGGGACTGGATGCCTGCGCGCAGAATCTCGGCGAAGATGGCTGCGTTGTAGAGCACCAGGCCCGCGACGACGGCGGTGAACTGCCCTGTGGCGAACACCAGCAGGACGAACAACATCATGAGGACCACGGGCATGCCGCGGAGGAACTCGAGGACAACCTGCGTCGGTACGCGGATCCATGTGATCAAGGAGATGCGGAGCAGGCAGAGGGCGATGCCAAGGGGGAAGGCAATGGCAGCTGCCACCGCTGCCGCCACAAGGGTTGAAACAATGCCCTGCCCGATCAGGCTCCAAACATCAGGAGCCATGGGGCCGTAAAAGATCTCCCAGCGCTCGGCGTCGAAGATGCCTTGCTGTGCCAGTGTCATGACCGCGATGGCCAGGACACCCACAATGATCAGGATTCCGGCTACGGATCCCAGCATCGAGTAGAGGCGGGCCTTGGGCCCGGGGACGTCGTACAGGACCGAGGTCATCGGGCAATCGCCACCTTTCGTTCAACAAAGTGCGCCAGGAGGCCCAGAGGCACGGTGATCAGGAGGTAGAAGAACGCCACGCCGAGCAGGACCCACAGCACCTTGTCGCCGTAGTCGTTGGAGAGCTGGCGGCCGTAGCCAAAGAGCTCAAGCACAAAGAATGCACCGGCTACCGACGAGTTCTTCACCAGGGCGATGACGATGTTGATCAACGGTGGCACCACCGTGCGGAGTGCCTGGGGGAGGACGATGAAGCCGAGGACCTGGGTGAAGGTCATGCCGACGCTTCGGGCGGCTTCTGCCTGTCCCACCGGGACGCTGTTCACGCCGGAACGGACTGCTTCGGCAACAAACGCGGCCGTGTAACTGCTCAAGGCAATGATGGCAGCGACTTCGAACTGGTCGAACTTCACGCCAAGCCGCGGCAGGACGATGGCGGAGAAAAAGAAGATGATCGTGAGAGGGGTGTTTCTTGCGACTTCCACGTAGAACATGCTGAAGCCACGGAGGGCAGCTACGGGAGAAACCCGCATGGCCGCCAAGAGTGTCCCGACAACGAGGGCGATAAGTCCGGAAATGACAGAGAGGTAGAGGGTACGGAGGAATCCGTCCCAGTATTGGGGGAGGCTTTCTATGACGGCGTCCATGGCTTCCTTCGGCTGCAGCTAATCAAGGAACGGGTCCTGGGTTCAGAAACTGCCGCCGTCCAAGGGACGAACGGCGGCAGTTTGCTGGACTCCTGACTAGTAACGGTCGATGGTGGGCAGCTCAGGAGCGGTCTTGATGACCTTTCCAGCCGTTGCTTCCCAAGCCTTCTTGTAGGTGCCGTCCTTGGCGAATTCCTCCAACTGGTCATTGATCCAGTTACGGAAGACGGTGTCGTCCTTCTTCAGGCCGATGCCGTAAGGCTCCTTGGTGAAGGTTTCGTCAGAAGCGAGCTTGAAGGCATCCGGTTCCTTGTCGACGTAGCCGGCGAGGATCACGTTGTCGGTGGTGACAGCTACAACCTGCTTGTTGCGCAGGGGCTCAAGGCACGCGGTGTAGTTCGCGGCCGGAACCAGCTCAGCACCGTACTTCTCCACGATGGTCTTGGCCGGGGTGGAGCCGGTGACGGAGCAGACCTTCTTGCCGGTGACGTCTTCAGGCTTGGTGATGGAGTTGTCGTCCTTGTTCACCAGCAGTGCCTGGCCTGCTTCGTAATAGGGTCCTGCGAAGGAGACCTTTTCCTTGCGGGCGTCGTTGATGGTGTACGTGGCGATGACGATGTCGACGCGGCTCTGTTCGATGAACGGTTCGCGGTTCTGCGACACGGTCTCTACCCACTCGATCTTGTCGGCCGTGATGCCGAGCTTGGCCGCGATGGCCTTGCCGATCTCCACGTCGAAGCCGACGGGCTTGCCGTCCAGGCCCTTCTGGCCGAAGAGGGGCTGGTCGAACTTGGTGCCGATGGTGATCTTCTGGGCCTTGTTCAGTTTCTCCATCGTGGTGCCGGCCTCAAAGGTGGCAGACGCGACGGGGGGTGTGGTGGAGCCACTGCCCCCACCACAAGCGCTCAGCGAGAGTGCCAGTGCAGCAGATGCGGCCACCAGGAGCGACTTCCTCCGGGTAATAAAAGCCTTCATGACATTCCTTTCATTGGTTGGCCGCTGTCGGCCTGGGTGCGGTCCTTGCGGGCCTGGGTGCGGGTCAGCAAGGAGCTAGTGGGTCAGAAGCTTGGACAAGAAGTCCTTGGCACGGGTGCTCTTGGGATTCGTGAAGAACTCTTCAGGTGTTGCGTCCTCCACGATCTGGCCGTCCGCCATGAATACGACGCGGTCGGCTGCCTTACGGGCAAAGCCCATCTCGTGCGTGACCACGATCATGGTCATGCCTTCCTTTGCGAGTTGGATCATGACATCCAGGACCTCGTTGATCATTTCGGGGTCCAAAGCGGAGGTTGGCTCGTCGAACAACATCACCTTCGGCTTCATGGCAAGAGCACGGGCAATGGCCACGCGCTGCTGCTGGCCACCCGAGAGCTGGGCCGGAAGCTTGGGAGCCTGGTGTCCGACGCCCACGCGTTCCAGGAGAGCCATGGCCTCCCGCTCCGCCGTGCCCTTGGCAACGTTCTTCACCTTGATGGGACCCAGCGTGACGTTCTCGAGGATCGTCTTGTGGGCGAAAAGGTTGAAGGACTGGAAGACCATTCCGACGTCGGCACGCAGGTGTGCGAGTTCCTTGCCCTCTTCCGGGAGCTTCTTCCCGTCGATCGAGATGTCGCCGTCGTCGATCGTTTCCAAGCGGTTGATCGCACGGCACAAAGTGGACTTACCAGAGCCTGAAGGCCCGATCACCACCACGACCTCACCCTTCTTGACCTGAAGGTTGATGTCTTTGAGAACGTGCAATTGACCGTAGTGTTTGTTGACGCCATTCAGGGAGACGAGCGCATCGCCGGACACGTGAGTAGTCATAGGACGAATCTAGCGAACAAAGGTCCAAATATGACTACGGTCACGGCAAGTTCCCCCAGATCGTGACTGAACAGAAACCTGCTCCCCAGCTATATACCAGACTGCAATGCAACATCAGGGCCCGTGAAACGGCACACCCTGATATCCGCGCTAGCCTTGGGCAATGAGCATCAGCCAGCACCCAGTTCCCCACCCGGATGCCAACGGACGCGTTGGAAGCAGCAATGTGCCCCTTCCTTCCGAAATTGCGCCTGCCAAGCACAAAGGTCCTTTGGAGCTTCGACGCAAACAGGCAGACACGGGGATGTCCGATCAGCATTTGCTGGACACGAGTGGTGCCGGTCAGTTCATCCACACTGATCCATGGCGCGTCCTTCGCATCCAGAGCGAATTCGTTGAAGGCTTCGGTGCCCTGGCAGACATCGGGCCTGCCGTGAGTGTTTTCGGTTCCGCACGCACCAGGCCCGGCTCCGAATACTACGAGATGGCCGTGGACGTCGGACGCAAACTGGCCGAGGCCGGCGTCGCCGTGATTACCGGCGGTGGTCCCGGCTCCATGGAAGCTGCCAACAAGGGCGCCGTGGAGGGCAACGGAGTTTCGGTGGGCCTCGGTATCGAGTTGCCGTTCGAGCAGGGCCTCAACCAATGGGTGGACCTGGGCATCAACTTCCGGTACTTCTTTGCCCGCAAGACCATGTTCGTCAAATACGCGCAGGGCTTCGTTGTACTCCCCGGTGGGCTCGGTACCTTGGATGAGCTCTTCGAAGCCATGGTGCTGGTCCAAACGCGCAAGGTGACGTCGTTCCCGATTGTGCTGTTGGGCGTCCGGTTCTGGGGTCCGATGATCGACTGGATCCGCGACACGTTGGTGGCCGAGGGCATGGTGTCCGAGAAGGACCTGGACCTGATCCAGTTGGTGGATGATCCTGCCGACGCCGTCCACAGGGTTCTGCATGGGGCTCCGCTGCCGAGCCCCATGGGGGAGCAGCGACCGGAGTAAGGGTCCGTTTCTGGCACGATGGTGGCTGTGAGCTTTTTCCTGGTGTTTCTCGCGATCGTCCTCATCGGTGCCGCCCTGTACCTGGGAGCCGGGATTGTCCGTGGACGGTCGATGGGTGCGGGCCTTGATGAGCCCGTACCCAACCTTCCTCCCGTGCTGCTGCCGGCGGACGCGAAGGCTTCCGACATCGACGGCCTGCGATTTGCCTTGGGGCTGCGGGGTTACCGCATGGACCAGGTGGACCAGGTCCTTGATGAGCTTCGCGACCAACTGAAGGCCAAGGACCGTGAGATTGAGCGGCTGAGCGCCCTGCTCCGGCCTGGACTTGATGACGGCGACACCAAGCGGACTGCGCCGTGAGCCCACCCGCTCCATCCACCACGCCTCCCGGGGGACCCGCCGAGCGGTTATCACGCGGCATCTCAACGGCAACTGCCAAGGTTGCCCGCTGGCCGTGGTGGTTGCAGGTTGCTTTGGTCTTCGTGGCGGCGCGGCTGGTCAGTGCCTGCATCTTCATGGCGGCAGCCGTTCACCAAGGGGTCAATCCCTGGTTCCCGCCGGCGCCCGACTACTGGAACTTCATCACCATTTGGGATGGCCGCTGGTATCAGCAGGCGGCGGAGGGCGGCTACCCTTCGGAATTGCCGGTGGACCAGAACGGGGTGGTCAAGGAAAACGCCTGGGCATTCTATGCCTTGTTCCCACTCCTGGGTCGTGGCCTGGGCGCCATCACAGGGTTGGGTACGCTGCAGGCGCTGACTGCCATCGCCATGGTCGCAGGACTCGGTGCGGCGTTGGTGATCTTCAAGCTCTTCCGGGAAGTCGCGGGCATACGAACCGCGATGTGGGGAGTCGTTTTCGTCTCCACTTTCCCCGTCTCGCCGATTCTGCAGGTGCCCTATGCCGAGTCCCTGAACCTCTTGCTGCTCTCGGCCTCCTTGCTGCTTGTGGTGCGGCGACACTACCTGGCCGCAATTCCGGTGGTCCTCCTGATGTGCTTGTCGCGGCCCACCGGAGTGCCGTTCGCCGCCATGCTGGGTCTCCTCTTGCTGTGGCGGCTGTGGCAACGGTTCGGCAGTCGCGCGTCATCGCCGCTGCGGGACGGGCGTACGACGTCGGCCCGGGGCTTGGTCGCGCTGGGAGCCTTGGTGCTGGCCGCAGGAATCGGAGCATTGGCCTGGCCGGCGATCGCCTGGGCAGTGACCGGGGACCCGACTGCCTACACACGAACAGAGACAGCATGGCGCGGCCACGATCTGGTGCCCTTCAAGCCGTGGTTCGACACCGGCCGGATGCTGTTCGGTCCGGTCCTTGGAGTCCTCGCCCCCTTTGTGTTCGTCGGATTGTTTGTCCTCGTGATGATGTCCGGGCCGGTGCGGGCACTGGGAACAGAACTACGATTGTGGTGCGCCTGCTACATGGGCTACCTGTTGGTGTTCCTGCATCCCCAAACAAGCACTTTCCGGATGCTGTTGCCCCTTTTCCCGCTGGCACTTGGGGCGGCAATGCTTTCAAGGTCGAAAGCGTACCGGGGGACCGTCGTAGTGATGTTCCTCCTGCTCCAGATTGTCTGGGTGGTGTGGCTTTGGGCCTGGGCCCAATTGCCCGGCGGCGGCGACTATCCGCCGTAAGGCAGCGGCCGTAATTACTCCATTGATTCGCTACGGGCGGGTAAGTACGGGATAATGGAATACGAGCAAGGACAAAAGCACGTAAAAGTGCCCGGCCAAGGCGGCCTCCCAAGCGTTGCCGCCGGCTGCAATTGCGACGCTGATCCAGCCCGGCCGGGTTGGGCGTGACTTGGGACAAATGGAGGGGATTTTCCTAATGGCGGCTATGAAACCACGTACTGGCGACGGCCCTATGGAAGTAACCAAAGAGGGACGCAGCCTGATCATGCGTGTGCCGCTCGAAGGTGGAGGGCGGCTTGTGGTCGAGCTCAACGCCACCGAGGCGGAGAACCTCAAGGAATGCCTCGTGGGTGTTACCGAATAGTTTCACAGGGCAGGGCACGGCTGGAGCCGGTGCCCTGCTTTTTTGTTTAAGAACGGTGCCTTTGTTGAGGCACCGTTCTTAAATGGGTGTCGATTTAGTAAATGCCTATTTTTTGACGGCCACCAGGAGGCCATCGCCCGTGGGCAACATTGCCGATGCCAGACGATCGTCATCGCGAATGGATTTGCCTACCTGGCGAAGTACCACCGTTGTGGAGTCACGGGCCGCCGGGTTGGAGACACGGTCTTTGTCCAGCGCGTCATTGATGACCAAGGTCCCACCCGATTTGAGCAGGCGCACCGCTTGTTCCACGTAGCCCGGGAAATTGGGTTTGTCCGCGTCGATGAATACGAGGTCGTAAGCCGAATCCGTCAGGCGGGGCAGGACATCGGCGGCGCGGCCGGAAATGGTTCGGGTCCGGTTGGCGGGGCTGCCTGATTCGAGGAAGGCCTCGCGCGCGGCCTTGAGGTGCTCCACATCGACGTCGATGGTGGTGAGGACGGCCTGGGGACCGAGGCCGCGCAGGAGGCAGACGCCGGAAACCCCTGCACCAGAGCCGACTTCCACGACCGTCTGGGCCTTGGAGGCCGCCGCGAGCACGGTCAGTACTGCTCCAACTCCCGGACTGATGGGTGTTACGCCGAGTTCGAAAGACCTTTCGCGGGCGCGCAGCAAGACGTCGTCCTCAGCAGGCAGATCTTCTGCATAGGACCAGCTGGTGGACTTGTCGGCACTCATGAAGGCTTCGCTTTCCGCGTGTAGGGGTTTCTGTACCAGAGTACTGTGTCCGGCGCTCCACAACGGGCGTCCGTGGACCCTTGGGTGACTGTGTCTGCAGTGGTGTTTCGCCCTGCGTGGAATGAATGCATTAGTCAGGAAATTCCCAGACAAGCTTGGGATGATGATGCTCCGGTCATCCACGCGGTGGGCGGCACCGAACTACTTACGGTGAACCACAGTTTGAGGGGAGTGGACGATGCCGGCATCGCATGCTGCGCCTGTCCAGACATCGGAAAGCCTGGAGGCCGTTACTGACTGGGTCATGCCCAGCTGGGAGGAAGTGGTTTCGAACCATTCCGCCAAGGTCTATCGCCTTGCCTATCGGCTGACCGGGAACAAATTCGACGCCGAGGACCTCACCCAGGAGGTGTTCGTGAGGGTTTTCCGCTCGCTGGAGAACTTCAAGCCCGGAACCCTGGATGGCTGGCTGCATCGGATCACCACCAACCTCTTCCTCGATCAAGCCAGGCGCAAGAGCCGGATCCGCTTCGATGCCCTTGCCGAGGACGCCGAGTCACGGCTGCCAGGCCGTGAGCCCGGACCCGAGCAGAGCTTCGAGCACAACAACCTGGACCTGGACGTCCAACGCGCCTTGGAAGAATTGCCGCCGGACTTCCGCGCCGCCGTCGTTCTTTGCGACCTTGAAGGCCTGTCCTATGACGAAGTAGCTGAGGCGCTCGGAGTAAAGCTGGGTACCGTCCGGTCCCGCATCCATCGCGGCCGCACCATGCTCCGCGAAAAGCTCGCCCACCGTGATCCGCGGTCCACCGAATCACGCAAGCCACGACTCAAGATGCCACGCATCGCCAGTATTCTCTAGGTCGTCGATGATCCGACGCAACCGTCGTCCGGGAGCTTTGACCCGGCGCCCGCTGGCTGCCCTGCGCCATAACAGGACTCCTGAGCATCTGCAGGAGTGCCTGGAATGCCGCATGGCGTTGAATCGCGAACGGCAGTACTTGGAACGCCTCCGTGGTGCGGCCGTACCCGAGGCCAGCCAGGACCTCACCGCACGCCTGCTGCAGCATACGCAGCGCCTCGCGAACCAACCGGACATCGTGCCCTTGCAACCACGCTCCCAAAGTGTTGGGTGGCGGAGCCTGCGCATGGTTGGCGCAGCCGCCGGCACCCTGATCCTCAGCGCTGGTGCCTTGGCCGTGGCAGCCTATGCGGTGGCCGGTGATCCTGCAGCGCAAACGCGCGTGACTGCAAGCGCGGACGCCGCTGCGCTCGCCGGCTCCCTCGCCGGCGGACGCGCCGAGCCCGTTGCAGCTCCCGATTTCCGCCCTGGCAGCCCGGCGACCTTGACCTCCGCGCAGCTGGAAGCGCTGAGGGACCAAGGATGGGCCTGCCCGGAGCTTGCCGGCTTGGGCTTTGAAGTTGTCTCCGCACATGCCACGGTAGTTAACGGCCACCCTGCCGTGGAGCTCAGGCTGGAGAGCAACGGTCACTATGCCACTGTTGTCGAGGAACACCTGGATCCGTCCGGGCCGTCCGGGGAGGCATCTGCTTCGGCCCAGCTGTCTGTTACCCAGGGGACGCCGTGGGAAGCCGTTTACCGGACGTCCGCGGCGGTACTCACGTACGCATCGGACTTACCTGCGGAGAAGGCTGACGACGCCGTGCCGGAGCTCGTCCGGGCCGGGGACTCCATGAACGGCCAAGCTGAGGTGCAGGACACCGAAACATGGTCCGAACGGCTGCTCCGCGGTCTGCGGATGTTGCTCCGCCCCGCTGGTTTATGAGCCCAACCACAGACAAGGTAATCTTCGTAGCGTGTTTGGAATCAACGGCCCGGAGTTCATACTCCTTCTGATTATCGGCGTACTCGTCATCGGTCCCAGCCGTTTGCCCGAATACACGCAGAAGCTCGCCAACCTCGTGAAGGAAGTGCGCAGGATGGCGTCCGGCGCGCGTGAGCAGATCAAGGAAGAAGTCGGCATCGACATCGACGACGTCGACTGGAAGAAGTACGATCCCCGCCAATACGATCCCCGACGCATCATCAAGGATGCCCTCCTGGACGACGATTCCAAGCCGGTTAACGCGGGAGCCCCTGCGGTGGCCGCCGCAGCAGCAGCCGTTGGTACCAGGCCGAAGGCCCCTGCACGGGTCATTGAACGCCTGGCCGAAGGCGAAGCCGCACCTTTCGATACGGAAGCGACCTAAGGGCCTAACGCGGCTGGATCCCCAGAGGCATCCCGGCCAAGCCACGCGGCCGTGTAGCCAGCCTGCCCGCGATGTCGTGCAGCGCTGTCGCTGCTGCTGTTGGGCTCGCGGCGAGCACCACGGGCTTCCCTGAGTCCCCACCTTCGCGCAACTGGATGTCCAGCGGAATCTGGCCCAACAGCGGCACGTCGCTGCCCACAGCGGCGCTCAGCCGCTCAGCCAGGACGGCACCGCCGCCACTTCCAAACAATTCCATGCGACCGCCGTCGGGCATTTCCAGGAAGGACATGTTCTCGATGACGCCGGCCACCTTCTGTCCCGTCTGGGTGGCGATGGTCCCGGCGCGCTCCGCGACATCGGCGGCTGCCGCCTGTGGGGTGGTTACCACGAGGATCTCGGCGTTGGGCAGAAGTTGCGCCACCGAGATGGCGATATCACCGGTGCCGGGAGGCAAATCGAGGAAGAGGGCATCCAGGTCGCCGAAGTAGACGTCGGTGAGGAACTGTTCCAGGGCGCGGTGCAACATGGGCCCGCGCCAGGCGACGGGCTGGTTTCCGGCAACGAACATGCCGATCGAGATGACCTTCACGCCGTAGGCCACCGGCGGCAGGATCATGTCGTCCACCTGTGTTGGCTTCTGCGTGATGCCCATAAGCGCCGGAACCGAAAAACCGTGAACGTCGGCGTCCACAATGCCGACGCGGAGGCCCTGGGCAGCCAGTGCCGTAGCCAGATTAACGGTGACCGATGACTTGCCCACGCCACCTTTTCCGCTGGCCACGGCGTAAACCTTGGTCAAGGAACCTGGCTTCGCGAAGGGGATCCCACGCTGCCCTCCGGGGCCGCGCAGCTGTTCCTTCAGGGCTTCGCGCTGGGCCTGGGTCATGACCTTGAGCTCCACCTCTACACCGGTAACCCCGGCTACACCGGACAACGCCCTGGTGGCGTCCTCGGTGATCGTGTCCCGGAGCGGGCAGCCGGCAATGGTCAGCAGGACCGATACCCGCACGTTACCGTCAGCGTCGGCGGTGAGCGAGTCCACCATCCCGAGCTCGGTAATGGGGCGCCGCAGTTCGGGATCAATGACGGTGGCCAGGGCAGCCTGAAGCGCCTCATCTGATGCAATGGTCATTGGCTCAGGCCCGGCTTTCGGGGTTCTCCGGAGGGGCCGTTTTGGTGCTCGACGGCTGTGTACCGGAACGGCGGGGACGGACCCGGGGGATCTGCTGCGTGCGCGGACTCCGCGATTTGTCGCGTTTCTCCTTGAGCTTTTCCTTGACCTTCTCCGCGGGAGATTCACCGCCCTCGGCAGCGGTCCCGCTCTCGCGGAGTTCCTCCTGCGCATCAATGATGTCTTCCAGCAGGCTACGGAGCTCAGCGCGGACGTAGTCACGAGTGGCCACTTCGCGCAGGGCGATGCGCAGGGAAGCCAACTCCCGGGTCAGGTACTCGGTGTCGGAGAGGTTCCGTTCGGCGCGCTGGCGGTCCTGTTCCAGCGAGACGCGGTCGCGGTCGTCCTGCCGGTTTTGGGCAAGAAGCAGGAGGGGAGCGGCGTAGGAAGCCTGCAACGACAACATCAGCGTCAGGAGCGTGAAGCCAAGTTCCACGCGGTCGAACTGCCAGTCGGTAGGCGCAAACGTATTCCACGCGAGCCAGAACACACAGAAGATGGTCATATAGAGCAGGAACTGCGGCGTGCCCATGAAACGTGCGAAGCCCTCGGTGGCAATGCCGAAGGCATCCGGGTTCGGTGAGAACTTGGGCAGGATGCGTTTGCGTCCGCTCAGGGGAGTATCGAGGCTGCTGCTCGTGCGCCCTGTGGCTTTGGGGGAACGGGTGGCGTTGATATCAGCCAATGCGGCCTCCAAGTCTCCTTATAGGGGCGTCATCCTCGTGGGCGCGCCAGTCATCCGGCAACAGGTGATCCAGCACGTCATCAACAGTCACCGCCCCCACAAGGCGTCCGTCGTCATCGACGACGGGAAGCGAGTTGAGGTTGTAGGTGGCCAGGGTGCGGGCTACTTCGCTGATATGGGCCTGGTCGGAGACCGGCTCCAGGTTCTTGTCCACGAGGTTGCCCAGCGGCTCCGGCGGCGGGAAACGCAAAAGCTGTTGAATGTGCACGACCCCCAGGAACCTGCCCGTGGGTGTCTCCAGCGGGGGACGGGCAATGAAGATCGATGAAGCGAGCGCCGGGGACAACTCCTCGCGGCGCACGTGGGCAAGCGCTTCGGCCACGGTGGCTTCCGGCGGCAGAATCACCGGTACCGGGGTCATGAGCCCGCCGGCGGTGTCTTCGTCGTATTCCAGGAGCCGCCGTACGTCTTCGGCTTCCTGGGGTTCCATGAGCTGGAGCAGTTCCTCGGCCTGGGCGGAGGGCAGCTCGGCGAGCAGGTCTGCAGCGTCGTCGGGATCCATCTCTTCCAGGACGTCGGCAGCGCGCTCGACGTCCAGGGCGGAGAGAATCTCCACCTGGTCGTCTTCGGGAAGTTCCTGGAGGACATCAGCAAGGCGCTCATCCTGCAGTTCGCTCGCAACCTCGAAACGGCGCTTGTCGCTCATTTCCTGCAGGGCTTCTGCAAAGTCGGCCGGTTTGAGGTCTTCGTGCGTGGCGACGAACTGGGTAGCCGCCTGGGGCTCGTTGCGGGCGCCCGTCTGGGCATCGGCCCAGTCAATGATGAGGGTCTCGTTGCGGCGCAAGCGGCTCAGTGGAGACAGCGAGTGGCCGCGGCGGACGAAGAGCTTGCTGACGAACCAGTCCTTGGACCGGTGCTGGTCCATGGCGATGTCTTCGATCGTGGCGTCCCCGCTACCGTCGGCAAGGGTCACCCGGCGGTCGAACATTTCGGCCACCACCAGTGTTTCGGCGCCGCGCTGTTCGAATCGGCGGAGGTTCACCAGCCCTGTACAGATGATCTGGGTCTGGTCGATGGACGTGATGCGGGTCATGGGCACGAAGACGCGCTTCTTGCCGGGAACTTCCACCACGATGCCAACGACGTGCGGTGCTCCACGCGTTCCCCTCGAGAGCACGACGACGTCGCGCAGCCGACCAAGACGGTCGCCCAAGGGGTCGAACACGTCCAGACCGAGTAAGCGCGCGACAAAGACGCGGGAGGGATGTGAGCTCATGTTTACAATCTACCGAGTCTGCTCTCTTTTAGCTGAATTCCAGCCGCTTCACATGTCAATGCGACACAATGGGGCTATGTCTAACATTTTTGGTGCTCCCAAAGCAGTTGAGGAATCCCGCAGTGTCCCCCAAGGCGACACCGTGGGCTCATACACCTCGTATTTGGACGCCCAGAAGGCGGTGGACTACCTGGCGGACCAGCAGTTCCCGGTCCAATTGGTGTCGATCGTAGGCAATGACCTCAAGATGGTGGAACGGGTCACCGGGCGCCTCAGCTACCCGCGCGTTGCCCTGTCCGGCGCCTTGAGCGGTATGTGGTTCGGCCTCTTCGTGGGTGTCATGCTCTCCTTCTTCACTCCCGCGGGAGGGCCCTTCTCCATCATCACCTCGGTCCTGATGGGTGCTGCTTTCTTCATGCTGTTCGGCATCGTCACGTACGCCACACAGCGTGGAAAGCGTGACTTCACGTCCACCAGCCAGGTGGTAGCCACCAATTACGACGTCATCGTTGCCTTCGAGGCAGCGCATGAGGCACGCAGGTTGCTCCAGCAACTTCCGATGAACCCGTCGCAAGCAGCCGCCGGCCAGATGCAGAACTACAACCCGCAGAACTTTCAGCAGCCCGGCCAAGGACCCGAACGCCCCTCCACCTGGAACGACCCCTACGGCCAGCGCGGCAACGGTGAGGCAGGCGCGCAGAATTCGTCCAATGGCCAGACGGGCCCGCAGCCGGACGGCCAGGCTCCCGCCGGTGGACAGCCGGCCCACACCCCTGCTCCTTCATCCATGCGCTACCCGGACCTGCCGGACGGCCGCCCGCAGTACGGCGTCCGGGTGACCGAGGGCCAGAACACCCCGCAGCAGGACGGCCAGCAGCCCGCCAACGGCGACGCGTCGAAGCAGTAGCGCCAACAAAAAGAAGGCCGTCGGAGCTTGAATCACAGCTCTGGCGGCCTTCCCTTTTATGGGGGAGTGCGCTTAGCCCTGGGCGTCCTGGTAGATGCCGGCCATCCACGACTCGACGTCGTCGGCCTTGCGGGGCAATGCTGCGCTCAGGTTGACGGGGCCGTCTGCGGTCATGAGGATGTCGTCCTCGATCCGCACGCCGATGCCGCGGTACTCCTCCGGAATCGCGAGGTCCTCGTTCTTGAAGTAGAGTCCCGGCTCGATGGTGAACACCATCCCCTCGGTCAGGACACCGTCAAGGTACAGCTCACGCTTGGCCTGTGCACAGTCGTGGACGTCCAGTCCGAGGTGGTGGCTGGTGCCGTGCGGCATCCAGCGGCGGTGCTGCTGTCCTTCAGGGCTGATGGCCTCTTCAACGGAAACCGGAAGGAGTCCCCACTCGGCGAGCCGCTCGGCGAGGACGGTGGTAGCGGCGGTGTGGATGTCGCGGAACTTCACGCCGGGGCGGGCAGCTGCGAACCCGGCGTCCGCGGCGTCCAGGACTGCTTCGTAAACCTTGCGCTGCACGTCAGTAAACGTACCGTTGGCAGGAAGAGTGCGGGTGACGTCTGCCGTGTACAGGGAATCGGCTTCCACACCGGCGTCCAGCAGCAGGAGGTCACCGGCGTTGACTTTGCCGGTGTTGCGGTTCCAGTGCAACACAGTGGCGTTGTTGCCGGAGGCTGCGATGGTGTCGTAGCCGAGTTCGTTGCCTTCCTCACGGGCGCGGGCAAAGAAGGCACCTTCCACCACGCGCTCGCCCCGCTGGTGCGTGAGCGCACGGGGAAGGGCCCGGACGACGTCGGCGAATCCCTCCACGGTGGAGGCAACGGCGATCTTCATCTGCTCGATCTCCCACTCGTCCTTGATGAGGCGCAGTTCGGAGAGGGCCTCGGAGAGCTTCTCATCCAGGGCATCAAGTTCGCCCAGGTCAAGGTTCTCGGGATCCTTTGCAGTGTTGTAGCGTGCCGTGTCCACGAGGGCGTCGATGTTCTCGTCAACCTTGCGGACCAGGCGGATGGAAATACCCCCGATCTCCGGTGCGCCTACGTTCTTGGTGATGGCCACCTCAAGTTCGGAGATGTGCGCGGTGGCCAGGCCGAGCCGGGCTTCGAACTCAGCCAGCGTGGGGCGGGGA
Organism: Paenarthrobacter sp. NPDC089322; assembly: GCF_040684895.1. NCBI lineage: Bacteria > Bacillati > Actinomycetota > Actinomycetes > Micrococcales > Micrococcaceae > Paenarthrobacter > Paenarthrobacter sp. NPDC089322. Next base: position 5,882 of record NZ_JBFBGW010000005.1, on the reverse strand, counting down.
CCGATCCAGAACTCACCGGCACGCGAGTCGGCGTAAAACTGTTCGGTGTCCCGGCCAGCCAGGGGACGGAAGTAGAGAGTGGCAGTGTGGTGCCCGCCGTCGTCGCCCTTTCCTTCAGCCACCGGCTCAAGGATCAACACAGCGTCCGGTTCGTGGTCCAGGCCAAGGCCCGTAAGGTGAGCGAACCCGGAGTGCGGACGGAAACGGTAATCGCAGTCGTTGGAGCGGACCTTCAGTGGACCTGCCGGTATGACGAGCCGTTCGCCCTTGAACAGTTCGGAGATGGCACGACGGCGGCGTGCGGCGTGGTCTGCGACGGCGTCACGCGCAGGGGTCACCTGCGGGGCGGGCGCCCAGTTGCTCGCCATGAATGCCTTGAAGGCATCGGACGTTGGCCTCTGCGAACGGTTGTTGACGCGTTCCTGCAGGGGCTGGGAATCTGTGGTTTCGGCGTATTGGGTGTTTTCGGCATCGTTCACCGTTACATCGTCCCACCAGTTCCATGAGGAGGCCAACGGCGCAACACAGCAACCGGGCGCACATCCCATAGGCTGGGAAGGTGAGGATAGACCTGCATGCGCACTCGAATGTTTCCGACGGAACCGAGACACCCGCCGGGGTGATCATTTCGGCTGCCACCGCAGGCTTGGACGTCGTGGCGTTGACGGACCATGATTCCACCGACGGCTGGGAACAGGCCGCCGCCGCTGCGAAGGAACATGGTGTTGCGTTCGTCCCCGGCATGGAAATTTCCTGCCGCACGGATCAAGGGATCAGCGTGCACTTGCTGAGCTACCTTCACGACCCCACGCACCCCGGCCTCCTGGAAGAGATCACCAAATCCAAGGATGCCCGTCTGACCCGTGCCGAACGCATGGTGACATTGTTGTCGGAGGATTACCCCTTGACGTGGGACGACGTCATCCACCACGTTACCCCCGGTGCCACTGTCGGGCGTCCGCATATTGCTGATGCCTTGGTGGCGGCCGGCGTGGTGTCGGACCGCTCCGAGGCGTTCACCACCATCCTCACTTCACATTCGCGCTACTTCGTGCAGCACTATGCGCCTGACCCGGCTGTCGCCGTCGAGCTTGTCCGTGCTGCCGGCGGCGTGCCGGTGTTCGCCCATCCGGTGGCATCCTCGAGGGGCCGCATCGTGGGGGAGCGCACCTACCGGGAGATGATCGACGCCGGATTGCTGGGACTGGAGATCGAGCACCGGGACAACCCGGAGGAGGGACGCCGGTTCCTGCGCGGCTTGGCGTCTGAACATGACCTGCTCATCACCGGTTCATCCGACTACCACGGTGCCGGCAAGCCGAACCTGCTGGGAGAAAACCTTACTTCGCCGGAGGCCATGGCCCGCATCGAGGAGCTGGCGACCGGAAGCACGGTCATACGCTGAACTGTGCTTATTCCGTGAACTGCGGTGCCGTTTGGTGAAACGCCGCTTTGCTTCCCAAGCGCTTGCGCATGACCTCAATCGCTTGCTCGTTCTGGTCCACGCAAACGAATTTCCGGCCGAGCTTTCCTGCGACAGCGCCCAGTGTTCCTGAGCCGGCGAAAAAATCGAGGCACCAGTCCCCTTCGCGGCTTGAGGCGGTGACGATCCTCCGGACCAGGCCTTCAGGCTTTTGCGTCGGGTACCCGGTCTTTTCGCGCCCGGTGGGCGAGACGATGGTGTGCCACCAGACGTCCGTGGGCAGTTTGCCCAGTTCGCGTTTCGCCGGTGTGACCAGCCCCGGAGCCATGTAGGGTTCCCGGTCCACTTCGGCGTTATCGAAGTGGTACTTGGCGGGATTCTTCACGTACACCAGGATGTTGTCGTGCTTGGTGGGCCAGCGGTTCTTGGCACGGGCGCCGTAGTCGTACGCCCAAATAATCTCATTGAGGAAGCACTCCCGGCCAAAGATCGCGTCGAGCATCACCTTGGCGTAGTGCACCTCGCGGTAGTCCAGATGCAGGTAAAGGGTTCCGTCCTCGGACAGCAGCCGCCACGCTTCCACGAGTTTGGGTTCCAGGAAGGACCAGTAATCGCTGAAAGCGTCGTCGTAGCTATGCAGGGCGCCTTTGATGGTGTCATACGAGCGGCCTTTGAAGCCCACGCGGTCACCGTCGCCGTCCGCGTTGCGGACCATGCGGGTCTCCTGGCGCCGCTGGACCCGTCCAGTGTTGAAAGGCGGATCGACGTAGATGAGTGTGAAGGCGCCGTCCGGCAGCGTAGGGAGGAACTCGGCATTATCCGCGTGCACCACCATGTTGCCGCCGTCCGGCGCCCAAACAGTTTCAGTCATTGACGGCTTTAGGCCTCGCCGGTGCCCGACTGGGCGCTTGCGGACCCTCCGGACACCACTTCGCCGTTGCGGCGGCGGGTGCGGGTACGCCGTGTCCGTGCAGGTTTCTCGGCGGCGTCTGCCGTTGCGGTGCCGGCAGAACCGTTGGCAGGGGCTGCTTCGGCATCGGAAGTACGACGCCGGCGTGTGCGGTTGCGGCCGCCCTCGCCCTTTGTCTCGGTGCCGGCTTCGCTGGACTTGCCCGAGCGTTCACGGCCGCCGTCCCGTGAACGGCCACGACCGCCGTCGCGGCCTGAACCGCCGGACCGGGAGTTCTTCTTGCCGGTCTCGCCAAGGTCCTCCAGTACTTCGGCCTCGACCCCTGCAAGCGTGCGCTTGCTGCGGGGGAGCCGGCCCTTGGTACCTTCGGGGATGTCGAGGTCCGTGTAGAGGTGCGGCGAAGATGAATAGGTTTCCACGGGCTCCGGAACATTGAGTCCCAGGGCCTTGTTGATCAGCGCCCAGCGGGGAACTTCGTCCCAGTCCACGAACGTGACGGCTGTGCCCTTGTTGCCTGCACGGCCTGTGCGGCCCACGCGGTGGAGGTAGATCTTCTCGTCTTCCACGCACTGGTAGTTGATGACGTGCGTGACGTCTTCGACGTCGATGCCACGCGCGGCGACGTCGGTGGCCACCAGGACATCCACCTTGTTGTTCCGGAATGCCCGCAGTGCCTGCTCGCGGGCACCCTGCCCCAGGTCGCCATGGATGGCCGCGGCTGCGAAGCCGCGATCCACGAGTTCCTCGGCCACCTTGGCGGCGGTGCGTTTGGTCTTGGTGAAGATGACGGTCCGTCCGCGGCCCTTTGCCTGCAGGATACGCGCCACAACCTCGATCTTGTCCATGCTGTGCGCACGGTAGATGAGCTGGCGGATGTCGCGCTTGGTCATGCCTTCGTCGTTGGGGTCGGCTGCCCGGATGTGGGTGGGCTGCGTCATGTAGCGGCGGGCCATGGCGATGACGGGTCCGGGCATGGTTGCGGAGAACAGGAGCGTTTGACGTACTGCGGGAGTGCCTGCAATCAGCGTCTCGACGTCGGGCAGGAAGCCAAGGTCCAGCATTTCGTCGGCCTCGTCGAGGACAACCATCTTGACATTCTTGAGGCTCAGGTGCCGTTGCTTGTAAAGGTCGATCAAACGGCCCGGCGTACCAACAACAACTTCCACGCCCTTCTGCAATGCCTCGATCTGGGGCTCATAGGCGCGGCCTCCGTAGATCGTGGCGATGCGGGCGTTGCGTTTGCGGGAGGCTGTCTGGAGGTCGTTGGCCACCTGCACGGCGAGCTCGCGGGTAGGCACGATGACCAGGGCCTGGGGTGCGCCCTGGACAGCGAGCTTGGCGTAGCCGGGATCGTCGCGTCCTTCAACCCTCTGCAAGGCCGGAATGCCGAAGCCCAGCGTCTTGCCGGTACCGGTCTTGGCCTGCCCGATGATGTCGTGGCCGCTAAGGGCCACCGGCAGGGTCATGGCCTGGATCGGGAAGGGGTGCGTGATGCCGGCGTCAGCCAAGGACTCGACGATGTCCGCGCGGACGTTGTAGTCGGCGAACGTTTTTTCCTCGATCTCGTGGGGCGTCTCGTCCGAGGTGATGGTTTCCTCGGGCTCGATGGACTCGGTACCGGTGGCGTCCGTCAGGACTTCATGGGTGTGCAATTCACTCACAGGGAGTTTCCTTATTCATTTGGGCATTGGCGCTCCATGCTCAACGGGGCGGCGGAGCCTGACCGGAGCACGAACGGGCGCGCAAGCATTTCCAGTGGAAGCCGATCGCGGGCTATCTAAGTACTGGCACTGGGGACCAGCGGGCACATCTCAAGATCGCGTAGGGGCGGGCTTGTTGAGTTCAAAAATTAACTGAATCAACGACCGGGCATCCATTACTACAGGGCCAGTCTATCCTCTGCTGGTCCCAAACCCCGGATCGGAGGCCGTGGCACCCGCCAGGCGACGTTACGGGAGCAAGGCGAAACGTATCTCCCGGCTGGCGATATCGGCCTTCAACAGACGAACCCGGACCTTCGTTCCGGACTCCAGCTCACCGTCGCAGCGGGCGGTTACGGCAGGTTCGGCCAACTGGATGACCCCGTACGGCCCACTGCCGTTCCCGTTCCCGTTGCCGTTGCCGTTGGAGGGCTTCGATCCGGAGATGACGACGGCGTCGAATTCCTCACCGATGTGGTTGGCCACCAGGGCCGCTTCCACCGTGTCCAAGGCCAAACGTTCCAGCCGTCCTGCCAGCTGATCCGAGGCCGCCATGATCTCCGGTAGGGAAGGCAGGGCTTCACGGGCCCAGCGGGGGATCTCGTGCCCGTTGCTGAGGGCCTCGCAGATCACCAGGACAAAGCGGTCGATAAGGCGCCGCAGCGGCGCGGTCGTGTGGGCATAGGGTGCCCCGATGGCGGATTGGACGACGTCGGCGGGAACGTCGCCATCAAACGGTGTGTAGCCGGCGCCGCGGAACAACGTGCCAGCTGAGTGCAGGATGGCAAGTTGCTTGGGATCGGAGGCATCCAACGTCCGCAGGTATTCGCCGTACGTGATTTCTCCGTCCCAGGGTTTCCCCAGGGCCGTCGTCTGCCGCTTGAAGTGCAGCAAGGACCTCTCGTCGGGTGCCGGCATGGTGCGCAGGATCCCGACTTTTCCGTCCAGCATCAGCTGGGCGGCCGCCATCCCGGTCATCAGGGAAATTTGCGCGTTCCAGTCCTCCACAGGAAGGGAGGGTGCTGCCGCGATCCTGTATCCGCCACCACCGGTTGCCTGGACGATTTCCTGCTCCGGCATGTTGAGGCTTGCACCTCCGCGCCGGCGTTCCAGTTCAACGCGCTTCAGTCCGACTTCCTTAAGGAGCTGCAGAACCTCCGGGGCGGTACCGGCGTCGATTTGTTCCTGGGCTCCCTTGTAACTCAGCTTTGCCCGGCTCCGCACGGCTGCGCGGGCCACCGTCATCGTGGTGACTTCCGCTGCAGCGTCCAGCTCGAAGTGCCAGACGAATGCGCTGCAGTCTTGTTCGGCCAGGAGGCTCCCGGCGTTCTCGCTGATGACTTCCGGGTGCAACGGGATGCGGCCGTCAGGAGCGTAGAACGTCTGTCCGCGCAGCCGGGTTTCGGCGTCCAATGCCCCACCGGGAGCCACGAAGGAGGGCACATCGGCAATGGCGTAAAGGACTTTGTACCCTTCGCCGGCCCGCTCAATGAACAGTGCCTGGTCCAGGTCGGTGGACGTGGCAGGATCGATGGTCACAAAAGGAACATCGCGCAGGTCACGATCAGGCAGTTTGAGTTTTTCCACCGCTTCCCGGGCTTCCTCAACAGCCTCGGCAGGGTACTGGCCCGGCAGCTCCAACTCGGTCCGCAGCGCAGCAAACGCATCCGCCAGCTGGTCCGTGGAATCGTCGACGTTGGGTGCTATCCGATGATGTGACACGAAAGTCAGATTAGCCCGAAATCGGCGGATAGTCTTGGATGCTTCTATATTCGTCAAGTGGCGGACGTAGAATCTTGAGATGGCCTTCAGATCGCTTCTTCCTGGCGAAGTCCTCATTATGAGAACT